>NZ_LIRE01000007.1 GCF_001402795.1 Pseudanabaena sp. 'Roaring Creek' | reverse complement strand
CTAAAACCTGCGGCGCACGCTGCGCGTGCGCCGCAGGTTTTAGGGTTTTATATTTAATTAAGCTCACTTACTTAAATACTTAGGCAGATGCATGAGCTACATCTAGTTAGCTGATTCTATTTCATGGTCGCCTAAGTGGGTGACAAACTTAGGCGTAAATCTGACTTCGTAGGGGTAGTTAGGACTGATCGGACGACCATGCCATTCAGTATGGATGCGAACAATTTCTCCCTCTAATCCTGTAATATCAAAAGCTTTGCCTTTGTGCTCAGGGTGGTGGAAGACATTTAACGGTGTCTTAACACGAACGCGATCGCCAACCTTCATAAATTCTGATATATCCAATTGTAAAGAGATTGCTTAATTATCGCTTGTCTGACGTGCTATTTAACATTAAACGGAAGAAGTAGCGGTATGTAGAGCGTCACGCTACTTCTTTCGTTTAATACCAATTCACTGAAGTGAGCTAACACCAATTCCCCAAATGGCAACGCCATTTGGGGAATTGGTGTTAGCTGAGTCTAGGTCGATTGCTCTAGTGCTGGCTCTGGCAAAAACACTTCAAGTTTGGGGGCATGTCCCCAAAATGCTTCTAGATCGTAATATTCGCGCTCATGAGCCATCATGGAATGAACGATTAAATCGCCATAGTCAAGCAAAATCCAAGTACCGTCTTGCTCGCCTGCGATATTTCTTGGTTTGCGCCCGAACTCTTCGAGAATTTTCTCTTCGGCACTACTCGCGATCGCACGTACTTGTGCCTTAGAAAAGCCCGTAATAATGACAAAATACTCTGCCAAACTCGATACTTCACCGATCGCGAGCAAAATGATATTTTCTCCCTTACGATCATCCGCAGCGATCGCTGCTAATTGAGCCATTTGATAGCTTTGGTCGTTTTCTCTCTGACCGCGAGTGAGATCTGTGGGGGTAGTAATATCGGTTGCGATGGTCATAGTTGGCAGATGTACTCCTGATTGGGTATGTAATTTATGGCAATTTTGGGGACTTGGTGCAGCACCTTTAACAGGGGCTTGTTTAATCTTGTTTAACCTTATCCACTATTGTAACGCGATCTCATCCTTGGCTCAGACAAGAATAGGTATAATACCAATTCCCAAAATGGCAACGCCATTTTGGGAATCTCAAAACCTTACTGGGTTTGGTGTTTAATTCACGAAAGTGTGACAACACTTTCGTGAATTGGTATAAAGCCTAGAGGAGCGTCTCTCCCGCTTAGCGGGAGAGACGCTCCTCTGGGTTAATGGCTAGATCGATCGCAATTTTTTCTGTAATAAAAATCTCCTTGGCTTTCTAAGCAGCCAATAGTTTAAGTTTCCCTCGCGGTCGTACATTTGATAACCTACGCGATCGTATAGATTGCGAGCGGTTTGGTTATCCTCGAGAACATGCATATACAACTGCGAATATCCCCATTGCTTTACCGTTCCCTCTGCTGCTAGCAAAAGTTGTTTCGCTACTCCCCGTCGCCGCCAATGGGGATGGACGGCTAGGTTAAAAATATAGGGATGTTGCTGCATTTCCCGACCGAGCCAAAAATTTTGATGTCCTTTGGTGGGGACATAGCGCATACAAATCTCAAGGGTGGCGATCGGTAAAGACTTGTTAGCAGGATGGGTGGCAACCAGACAGGCATAGCAGGGCGTTTTTTCCCCAAAGCGACTGCTAAGGTCGAGCATGATGCCATAGCGCAGGAGCGGATAGACCATATCAACAAAGCATCGGTGCAAAAAATGGACTTGGCGATCGACGCTACGATAAAAGCTCTCAGTCAAGATCTCGGATACATAACCAACATCTCTCGGGTTAGCTTGACGAATGGTAAACGAAGGAAATTGGCTTGGCACATTTAGCGCTAACGGCTTAGCGAAAATAAATTAACGATCTCAGTTATTATCGCTAAATAGGGTTAATAACTGAGCGATTAGCTCAGTTACTTATCATAATTATTTTAGCCAGCGATCGCCAATGCCCAACCCCGAAAGTCTCATCTATAGCCCCAGCAAGATCCGTCCGCGCAAGCAGTTTGGGCAACATTGGCTGCGTAGCGATGATGTCCTCAATAAAATTTTACGTGCGGGGCAATTGCAACCAAGCGATCGCATTTTAGAAATTGGTCCTGGTACGGGTAATCTCACCCGTTTGCTCCTGCCTTTTGTGGAGTCACTAACCGCTGTGGAAATCGATCGCGATCTTTGTGAAAAACTGCGTAAAACCATGACGCAAAAGAACTTTCAACTAATTGAAGGGAGCATTCTCGACATTCCCCTTCCCGCAGAAACCAACAAAGTCATCGCCAATATTCCCTACAACATTACTGGCGAAATTCTGAAAAAACTATTGGGGACATTGTCCGAACCAGTTCATCAGTTTGAGCAAATTGTGCTGCTCGTGCAAAAGGAAATTGGCGATCGGCTGGCTGCGAAGGCAGGACATAAGGCGTACAATGCCCTCAGCGTTAAGATTCAATACCTTGCGGAATGCCAGTTTGTTTGTGATGTTCCTGCGACTGCTTTTTATCCACCCCCAAAAGTTAATTCGGCAGTTGTCCGCATTATTCCGCGTCCCACACCTACCCCAGCCAGCAATCCGAAATTCTTAGATCGGTTGCTCACACTGGGTTTTGCTACGAAGCGCAAAATGTTGCGGAATAATCTGATCTCGGAAATTGATCGCGATCTTTTGGTGCTTATTTTGGAAAATATGGGCATTAACGCACAGGTGAGAGCCGAAGATCTCGATGTCGCTCAGTGGGTAGCTTTGAGTGAAGCTGTAATCAAAGCAAAGTCTTTAAATGATTAGGATTTGCCCAATAACTCATTATACCAATGCCCAAAATGGCAACGCCATTTTGGGCATTGGTATTACTACCGCCAATAAAAGACAAAAGAGAGAGGCGGCGCTTCGCGCCGCCTCTCTCTTTTGTCTTTTAGTTTATTCTTTAGTCAGCCCTAACTATGACCTAACCGATGAAAATAGTCACCCAACTTGCTCTAGTTGCACTGTTATGGATTGGCGTAATCAATACAGGCTCACTTGGAAGTTCAGATACCGATTTTCGATTGCAAATGGCTCATGCTTGGTGGACGGGAACTCCAGAGGTTTCTCCAGATTTTAAACCTATTATTCGTGGAGAAATTGGTGGCGGACTCATGGGAACGGGTGGAAAACGCTATATCAATTATGATTTGGGTCAGTCGATGCTGATGCTTCCTGCGGACTGGATCGGAACGCAACTGCATCGATTTATCCCCAACAGATCCGCCATACCTGAACTATATTTACGGCGTTTAATTGTGAGCTTCTTAATTTTTGTCCCCCTCAATGTGGCAATGGTTATAGCTTGTTTTTATCTATTAAGACTTTTTGAGTTTAAAGAAAAACTTGCAGGTTTAACGAGCATCGTGATGCTCATGGGAACGACAGTCCTAAATTATGCTCAAATTCACCAACAAAATAATCAAATTCTTCTCTTAACCTTGACTAGTTATGCTCTTTCCCTCGTCTATTTACAAAGGGGAAAATATCAGTTTGCGATAGGTAGTGGCTTGTCGATAGGAATTGCTGTTTTAATTCGTAACACTAGTATTATTAATGCTCTTACTTCTTTAATGTTTCTCCTTGGCTGTATTGCTTATCAAAGCCGTAATAGATATGAAATATGGCAATGTGTATGGCAATGTATATGGCTGTGGACTACGGGATTTTTACCGATCGCCTTATTTGACAGAACCCTTGCTTTCTTTCGGTATGGAAACTTCTGGGCTACAGGTTCCAGTGTTTTTATGCAAACGCAGGCTACCGACCCATTTTTCGCGCAGTTACCCGCACTTCCTCCCAACTATCCCCTGATTAATTCACCTGAAGTTGGCATTTTGGGTGTGCTTTTTGCTCCTGCCAAAAGTATCTTTATTTACGATCCCTTGTTGATTCCATGCTTAGCGATCGCATTTTTGACTTGGAAGATGATGTTGCCTTATATGCGGTGGTATTTAATTGTAAATATCTTTAACTTAGCGATGTTTTTGATATTAACGAGCAAGGTCGAGTTTTGGAGCGGTGATGTTGCTTGGGGGGCTAGATATCATGTTACATCCGTACATCTTATAATAGTTCCTCTCCTCGCATTATTAATCCAAAGATGGCAACATCAGAAAATAAAAAACTGGTTTATTGCTGTTTTGATTGCTATTAGCATAACGATTCAAATTATTTCGGTAGTTATGCCCAATAACTTAGAGGTGGTACAAACCTTAATTAGAGGAGAAAAAACAACAAATACCTTTACATTGGGACGGAGAACGACAAATATTCTCTGCCTTTTTAATAATAGTTTCTCAGATGAATGTACGGATAAAATTTTGCAAAATTCCATTCTGAGTGAAGCCCAAAAAAATCAATTGCAATATGATAATAGAATGGTTTTTCTGCCCTTTAATATGGGGAATAAAATCGGCTCAAAGATCGTAACAATGCTTGTATTATCTATTTGGATTCTGGTTTTATTGACGGCTATTTTTGCCATTACAAATTTTTGTTGGCAGCTATCGCGGGCATAAATTTATGATTTATAGCTATAGTCACTTAAGTCAGGACATCAAACCCA
>NZ_LIRE01000742.1 GCF_001402795.1 Pseudanabaena sp. 'Roaring Creek' | reverse complement strand
CCCCCCAGCCCCCCTTAAAAAGGGGGGAGAATTAAATTCTTCCCCCTTTTTAAGGGGGATTGAGGGGGATCTCTTAGAGCTTTTGACCGCAGAAAGTAATTCTTAAATGGTTTCTAAAAAACGAAGAAGAGAAGGTTGGGGCTTGCCCCAACCTTCTCTTCTTCGTTTTTTATTAGCGATCGCCCCAAGCCCGATCCACAAACTCCCTAAACTCCCTTTGAAAGCGCTCCGTTGAAAAGCGCAGGGCATTGTCACGACAGTCCTTCGGCAAGATGCGATCGCCATTCTTTTCAAACTCTATTACCGCCGCGCGGATGCTTGCTGCTGTCTGCTCAGCAAAAAATATCCCCGTAGGGCGATCGCTATCTAAACCTCGCACGGATTCCCGCACCCCACCGCGTCCATAGGCAATTACTGGTGTCCCGCAAGCCTGCGCCTCCACGGGCGTAATTCCAAAATCCTCCTCGGCAGCAAATACAAAAGCTTTTGCATTTTGCATGTAGGAACATAATTCCTCTGGCTCACGATGACCGAGAAATTGAATGTTAACGCTTGCTTTTGCCCGTATTTTTGCCATTTGCTCGCCGTCTCCAATCACGATCAGTTGGCGATCGCGCATTTGTGAAAAGGCTTCCACAATTAAATCAATACGTTTGTAGGGAACCAAACGCGAAGCAGTGAGATAAAATTCCTGTTTTTGTTCCCATAGCGCGTAGCTCTGTAAATCTACAGGGG
This sequence comes from Pseudanabaena sp. 'Roaring Creek', assembly GCF_001402795.1. Lineage (GTDB taxonomy): Bacteria > Cyanobacteriota > Cyanobacteriia > Pseudanabaenales > Pseudanabaenaceae > Pseudanabaena. The sequence goes on along the minus strand of NZ_LIRE01000742.1, from coordinate 26,378 downwards.
GATAGATGACCCTTGCCGATCGCCGATAAACCTTTTGAATTCTACGGGCAATAAATTCAGAATTAGCAATAAATAGATCGACTCCATTGGCTGTGCGGGTATCCCAAATCCGCATTTGATGTAAAATCCAGCGAGCAATCCAACTCTTGATCCCCCGTTCCAAATTAGATTCTTTGAGGTATTGATGTTGGAAATCCCATGCATAACGAATCGGGGAATGCACGTAGGAAATATGCAACTGGTGCGGTGCGGTCAGTACCCCCTTGGCGACAGCGTGGGAACTCGAAATCACCAAGTCGTAGGCGGACAAGTCAAGTTGCTCGATCGCTAAGGGCATGAGGGGCAAATATTGCCGAAACTTGGTCTTGGCAAAGGGCAAATTTTGAATGAAGGTCGTCGTAACTTTTTTGTTTTGAATAAAATCCCGTTTAGAATCCTCCAAAAAATCCACGACCGCAAAGAGATCGGCCTTGGGAAACAAATTTAAAATTTGCTCGACTACCCGCTCCGACCCTGCGTAGTTCGCAAACCATTCATGGACGATCGCAATGCGGAGATTTTCTATTGTGGACATATATGGACATAGTTATTTTGTTGGATTCTCGCTTTGCAAGGCTAGGCTTAAATTCTATAGCTTTCTATCGTCTTGCCATATCATCTTGAGTTTTTGCGGTTAAAATAGCAACGTTGAACTCACCAGAATTATGAAGTTTCCTCTTGCCTCTACGACCTTAGCTTCTGTGGGCATTGCGATCGCTAACATCGCAGGAATTTCGGCTCTGTCCCTGTCTCCAAATCTAACTCCAATGGCGATCGCCCAGCAAGCAGGCGAACCAGTAACCACCACTTCGAGTCCCGACGCGATCGATCTAGCCAAGCATTTACGCAAAATAGGTGCAAAGTTATATACAGTCTTTTGGTGTCCCCATTGCCACAATCAAAAAGAGCGTTTTGGCAAAGAGGCGTTAGACGAGCTAGAGGTAATTGAATGTGATGAACGCGGAGTCAATCCCCAGACTCAGCTTTGTATAGACAAAAGAATTAGAGGCTATCCCACTTGGGAAATTAATGGCAAGCTATATCCTGGCGATCGCTCTTTGAAAGGACTTGCAGAGATCTCCAAATACCGTAGCCAATTTTAAATACTCAGAGAGTACCGCCCGCGTAGCGGGCGGTACTCTCTTCTAGACTTTACAGCAATTACCGATCAAACGAACCACAAGAAAAATTTTGAAAGCGTTGCGAAGCAACGCTTTCAAAATTTTTCTTGGTTTGGGTTTGAGCGCAAAGCGCTGTAAGTTTACTGAGCCGCTAAGAGCTTACCCTCACGCGATCGCGAAAAACAATCGGCTTGCGCGATCGCGCTTTACATGCATTAATTGAGACCAATGCATCAAATTGCTAAATTTGCAACTAGTAGTTTCGGGCACCTTGTTAGTGTAGTTACCGTCCTACGGAAAATTAGTAATTTTCTGCATAAACATTGTATATAGGTTAAGAAGGCATTTCATAAATCCTCGATCTGCCTTCTCGATTGTCTTTTTTGATTACCGCAAACCTTGCAGGCTAATATGTCTACTCTTGTCATTGTCGAATCGCCCACTAAAGCCCGCACCATTCGGAACTTTTTGCCTACTGGATATCGAGTAGAGGCATCGATGGGGCATGTGCGCGATTTGCCACAATCAGCGAGCGACATTCCTGAGGAGCTAAAGAAAACTGAATGGGCAAAGCTCGGTGTGAATGTGGATGCCGACTTTGAGCCACTGTACATCGTGCCAGACGACAAGAAAAAAATTGTCCGCGAGCTCAAGGCAGCCCTCAAGGGAGCTAAAGAAGTAATTCTAGCGACTGACGAAGACCGCGAAGGGGAAAGTATTTCTTGGCATCTGTTGCAAATCTTGCAGCCCAAAGTCCCCATTAAGCGCATGGTTTTCCACGAGATTACTGCCGAAGCCATTAAAAGCGCCTTAAAAAATTGCCGCCAGATTGACGATCGCCTTGTCCATGCCCAAGAAACTCGCCGCATTCTTGATCGCCTTGTCGGTTATACCCTCTCGCCCTTGCTGTGGAAAAAAATTAAATGGGGGCTGTCGGCGGGACGAGTGCAGTCCGTGGCGGTACGACTGATTGTAAATCGCGAACGCGAACGTCGGGCTTTTAAGTCGGGTAGTTTTTGGGACTTGAAGGCAAATCTCTATGCCCCCAAACAGGACTTTCCCGTGCAGCTAGTTGCTGTTGGCGGTAAAAATGTGGCGACGGGCAAAGACTTTGATGAGGCGACGGGCAAAATTGCCAAGGGTCGCAAGGTTTTACTACTGGATGAAGCGGGGGCGATCGCTTTAAAAAATCGACTCAATGGCAAAGTGTGGTCGGTGAGCAATCTCGATGAACGTCCTGCTACTCGCAAGCCATCGCCACCCTTCACCACTTCAACCCTTCAGCAAGAAGCCAACCGCAAACTACGCCTATCGGCAAGGGATTCGATGCGTGTGGCGCAAGCGCTTTACGAGCAGGGTTTTATAACCTATATGCGGACTGACTCGGTGCATTTATCGCAACAGGCGATCGCCGCCGCACGACAATGCGTTACCACGATGTATGGCAGTAACTTCCTCAGCAAAGAGCCACGCCAGTATGTGACCAAGTCCAAAGGCGCACAGGAAGCCCATGAAGCCATTCGTCCCGCAGGTGAAACTTTCCGCACTCCCCAAGAAACTGGACTTTCGGGACGGGAGTTTGCTCTCTACGACCTGATCTGGAAACGTACCGTCGCCTCCCAAATGGCCGATGCTCAGTTGACGATGCTCAGTGTGCAATTGACCGTCGAGGATGCTTTATTCCGCGCTTCGGGTAAACGTATCGATTTTGCAGGATTTTTCCGCGCCTATGTGGAGGGTTCTGACGATCCCGATGCGGCTCTCGAAGAAAAAGAAGTGATGCTACCGTCCCTCAAGGTGGGCGATCATCCCGTCTGCCAAGAGTTAAATACGGTCGGGCATGAGACCCAGCCCCCCGCTCGCTATACAGAAGCAGCCCTCGTTAAAATGCTCGAAAGTGAGGGGATCGGTCGTCCTAGTACCTATGCCAGCATTATTGGCACGATCTGCGATCGCGGCTATGTCGAGCTGGTCAATAATGCGCTCATCCCCACTTTTACCGCCTTTGCAGTTACCAGTCTTCTAGAAGAGCATTTCCCCAATCTCGTCGATCCTAGTTTTACTTCAAAAATGGAACAAACCCTCGATGATATTTCCACGGGGAGTGTGGAATGGCTACCCTATCTCAAGAAGTTCTATTCTGGCGAACAGGGCTTAAGCGGACAGGTGAAATCCCGCGATAGTCTGATCGATGGTGAATCGGCAAGGACAGTGCGCCTTGAGGGTTTAGATGATGATGTCAAGGTCAAAATCGGTAAGTTTGGTGCTTATATCCAAGTTGGTGATGGCGATCGCACGGTTAATTCGTCAATTCCACAAAACTTCACCCCTTCCGATCTCGTTCCCGACAAGATCGAATTACTCCTCAAACAGAAACTTGAAGGTCCCGATCAAGTAGGAATTCATCCCGAATCGAACGAGCCGATCTTTATGATGATGGGGCAATATGGTCCCTACGTGCAGTTAGGGCAAGCTACGGATGCAGTGCCTAAACCCAAACGGGCTTCTCTACCTAAGGGAATGCAGCCCGAACAAGTTACCCTCGATCTCGCTGTAAAACTGTTAGCCTTGCCCCGTACCTTAGGCGCACATCCTGACACTGGCAATCGCGTCTTTGTCAATACGGGTAGATTTGGCCCCTATGTCTGTCATACCAAAGGCAATGGCGATAAGGACGATAACCGATCGCTCAAGTCCACCGATGATCCCTATACGATTACCTTTGAACGCGCCTTAGAGTTGCTATCGCAACCAAAAACGCTACGGGGAGCTGCGGCTGCTAAGGTCTTGAAGACGCTGGGCAAGCATCCCAGTGATGATGAAGCGATCGAGATTCTTGACGGCAAGTATGGTCCCTATGTCAAACATGGCAAGGTGAATGTGTCGCTAACTAAGGAGCAATCGGTGGAAGCCCTAACCCTCGAAGAGGCCCTATCAATGTTGGCAAGCAAATCTGGTAAAACCACCAGTAAGCGGACTAAGGCGGCTTCTAGCGAAACCAAAAAAACTACCACCAAAAAGACCACTACCAAATCTACGGCAACTAAGGCAACTACCACAAAAAACGCCGCGACAGCCACCAAAAAGAAAACCACCACAACTAGAGCCGCTGCCACGAAAACCGCTGCAACCAAAAAATAAGTTATAGCTGTCGCCAAGTGTACTGGGACATAAAACCCAAGAATTAATTGGCGGCGCGAAGCGCCGCCAATTAATTCTTGGGTTTTGATTTGTCTTAATTCAAGTGACGGTAGCTATACCTAAAAAATCTAGAGGTAACGATCGCGATACCATGAAAAAAGTCAAAATAATCAAACCAAAGCAAAAAGTAACTTATGTCGAAAATTTGGGAGTTAGATTTTTATTCCCGTCCCTTACTGGATGCCAATAATAAGAAAGTGTGGGAACTGCTAATCTGCGATCGCGATCGGCAGTTTGAATGGGTACGCGAATGTCCATCTACGGAAGTGAACTCAGAATGGTTAGCTAAGCAACTCACCGACTGTGTCGCCACCAATGGACAGACTCCGATTAAGATTCGCTTTTTCCGTCCTAGCATGACCAATATTATTATGCGAGGTTGCAAACTTGCTGGGATTACGGGGCAGGCTTCGCGGCGAGTGTTTACAATGTCCGCATGGTTAGCGGAGAGAATGGCGAGTATTTATCCCAATCGTGATGGATTTCAGGCTGTCGATCCCAATCCTCTACCCTTAAAAGTATTAGCCGCTCAAGATCCCAAACCCGTTCCCGATGCCCTTATGGGTGAAAAATGGATATCCGTATCCCTCAAGGCAAGTGATTTTGCAGAGGCAAAGGAATGGTCGATGGATTTCAGCGAACTTCTGGATGTCAGCCATCTTGATCCTGACACAATTGTGGCGGGGATCATTATAATCTCTGCTAGGGCGACGGCTTTGGCGGCTTGGATGTCGGGAGTCGATCCTGTATTTATCAAGTTTGAGTGGAATTTATTAGGCGATCGCACCCAAATGCAGTTGGAGGCAAGTGCTGATGCGCGTTGGGTCTTAGCAAATTTGCAAGCTCCTAAAGATAAATTAGCGATCGCTCAGGGGGCTGACTTTGAGAAGGCTAAGCAAAAGTCTCAGGGTTTTCATTTTTTGGCGATCCAAACTAATGCCGAAGAGGAGCATTTTGCTGGATTTTGGATGCTGAAAGAAGTTATATAACCTGTAAAATAAAAATTGCCTAATAATTTATAGTGCAATACATGAAAGGCAATCGGTTATTTCAGAAGAGAACTATTCGATTTGTAATTTTTAATCTTCTTGTAGCGATTGCCTATGCCATGGGTGTAAGGCTCAGTCATGAGTTTGCCACTCTACCTGCCACTGTTGCCTCAGTTTGGTTTCCCTCAGGGATGACATTAGCCCTAGTTTACCTACTAGGCAATCGGGCTGTTTTAGGAATTATCTGTGGGTCTACCTACGCACTTATGCTCGGTTTATTCAAAGTAAATCCGTCTCTACCAGTCTGGAGCTTTTTATTAGTTCTTACATTCTGTGCCTGTGGCAATGTTCTCCAGCCATTGGTTGCTACCTATTGGATCAAAAGATACGCAAGACATCAAGATATTTTTAGTCATGTTAATACCGTAGTTTTGTACATTGCGGCGGCGGTCTTTGCGCCGATGGTATCGGCGAGTTTAGGGGTTACGAGTCTTTGCGTCGCGGGAGTTATTAAATGGCATGGCTATGGTATTAGCTGGGTGACATGGTGGTTGGGGAGTGCGCTTCCGCATTTAATCTTTACGCCAACTATATTGTTATGGAAAAACCTATCTCAGCCAAATGAACACCGATGGCTCGAGATTACCTTAGTCCTATTTGTGTTTTTATGCGTTAGTTGGATTTGCTTTTTAAAAGGCTATCCATTGGCGTATTTGCTCCTACCCATTCTGATCTGGACGGTTTTTCGCTATGGTAGTTTTTTTGCGAGTCTATTAGTAAGTCTTGTCTCCCTAATTGCGATTTTATCCACAGCTAGAGGGCATGGACTCTATATCGAGAATTCTCCCAATCAATCATTATTGCTGTTGCAATCTTTTACCGCTGTTTTTTCGCTGACATCACTCATTCTCTCTGCGGTAATTGACGAACGGAAAGAAGCGGAGTTGTCGCTGAAGCAGACGATGGAGAGTCTGGAAACACAAGTAATTGAGCGCACTAAGGAACTGCAACAAAGTAAAGCTCAACTGAGCGGGTTTTTCGCTTCGGCTCCTGTGGGGATGGGGATTGTCGATCGCCAACTTCGATACATAAGGATTAATCCATTATTAGCAGAAATTTATCAAAGAGATCTTGATGAATGTCTGGGTAGGAGCGCTCAAGAGATCGTCCCCGATCTAAGTTTACAGATTGAGGCTTCTCTGAATGAGGTTTTTAAGACGGGAACGCCGCTCTTAAATCAAGAAAATGCTAGTAATCTCTACAACCCAGATGGAACTCTGCAAACTTGGCTATCATCCTATTTCCCAATTTTCGATCTCGATGATATTCCCGTTGCGGTTGGTTTTGTGGTGTTTGAAATTAGCGATCGCAAACGAGCCGAAGCTGACATGAAGTATGCCGAATCTATTCTTAGAAAGGCAAATTTAGAACTAGAAAGTTTGGTTAATATTGATGGTTTGACCCAAATCGCTAATCGCCGCTGTTTTAATCAAAGGCTAGAATTGGAATGGTCGAGACTAGAGCGCGAACAGCAACCTTTGACCTTGATCTTGTTTGATATTGACTACTTCAAGCGCTACAACGATTGCTATGGGCATCAAATGGGTGATGATTGTTTAATGGCGATCGCCCAAGCGGTGAAGCAGGTGTTGTTGCGTCCTACCGATCTGGTCGCACGCTATGGCGGCGAGGAATTTGCTGTGATTTTGCCGAATACCGACGCGAAAGGCGCAATTATAGTTGCTGAGCAGATCCGCAGGACAATTACAAATCTATGTATTGCCCATCAAAAATCGGATATCGGCGATATAGTTACGGTTAGTATTGGTGTAGCTAGCCTAATACCCAACTCTATCCAAGAACCATCCATGCTTGTTAAGCAAGCGGATGTAGCCCTTTATCATGCCAAGCAGAGGGGGCGCAATCAGTCCGTGATGTTTTCTCCATGCTAAGTAGTTCAGTATCGTTAAACCTCAACGGCTATGTCCCACCTTCGCCAAAATGTAATTACTAAAGACTGGGTAATCTTTGCGACCGAAAGATCCAAACGTCCCCATGAATTTGCGAGATCGCAGGATGAGATCCCGCCTGAGTTACCGATTTATAAGCATAGTTGTCCTTTCTGTAAGGGGAACGAGAATCCCTCGGAGATCGAATATTTGCGTATAGAGAACGAGCATGGTTGGCGAGTCAGGATTATCCCCAATAAATATCCCGCCCTCTCTCCAATCGGCGATCGCATTCGTCATAATGAAGGGATTCATCGTTCTATGACAGGTGTCGGTTACCACGAAGTGATCATCGAACACCCGCATCACAATGCCACGATTGCGCTCATGGAAACGAGGGATGTCGTTAATATCTTGAAAGCATACCGTCAACGCTATGACGTGATTCGTCGCGATCAACGGATTGAAAGTATCATTATTTTTAAAAATCATGGTGAAAGTGCAGGGACATCCTTAGAGCATCCCCATTCGCAAATCGCGGCCACGCCAGTTGTACCCTCGCAAATCCGTTGTCGAATGATGGAAGCAGCGAGTTATTTTGATGACATGGGGGAATGTTTGTTTTGTCATACCCTCAGAGATGAATTGCAATCTCAAGAGCGGATCGTCCTAGAGAGCGCCTATTTTGTGGCATTTATCCCCTATGCAGCTCTTTCTCCATTTCATCTATGGATATTTCCGCGCCGCCATACTTCTTCCTTTGGGGCGATTACTGATATCGAATTAGAAGATCTTGCCTATATGCTGAAGACAACTCTGGCGAAGCTTTTTTATGGTTTAAATAATCCTGCTTACAATTACATAATTCGCTCTTCACCAACGGATGATAAGCAGTCTGACTACTTCCATTGGTATTTAGCGATCGTGCCGCGAGTCTCTCAAGTTGCGGGGTTTGAGTTGGGTAGCGGGATGTATATTAATACTGCTATTCCAGAGGATAGCGCTAAATTTTTGCGAGAGATTGATGTGGAAACTCACTCGCCCTTAGTCTAAACTATGCTGATGTGCTGAGCTGAAGTGTTGAGCTGATATGCTGAGTAATTTTTACGCAACTTATGTTATTGGTACTTCAGATACTTCGAGATGAGTACAGTAGCGATCGCGCCCCTGTTGTTTGGCTCTGTATAGAGCTCGATCTGCCTGTTCGATTAATTTATGGGGAGTGATTTCAGGGGTTGGCAGAATTGAAGCAATCCCGATACTAATGGTGACGGTGGGTTTCACTCTAGAGAGCTGATGGGGAATGGCTAAATCTTGAATTGCTTGCTGAATTCTCCGTGTGACCACAATTGCGCCATCTAAATTAGTGTTGGGAAGGAGGATCACAAATTCTTCACCACCATAACGAGCAACGAGATCCCCAGCACGGGTTACTTTCTTATAGATCGCTTGGGCTACATCCCTAAGACAGCTATCCCCTGCCAGATGTCCGTAAAAGTCATTATATAGCTTAAAGAAATCTAGATCGAAGAGGACTAATGAGAGCCATTGACGCTGTCTTGATAGCCAAGCCCATTCCTCCGTTAGTCGATTATCAAAGCATCGACGGTTTGCGACCATGGTTAACCCATCAATATTTACTAAAGACTCCAGTTTTTGATTAGCTTCTTTAAGAGCGATTTCAATTTTTTTACGTTGTTCTATTTCCTTTTGTAGCTCAATAGTTCGCGCTTCTACTCGTTTTTCTAGCTGACTGTTCAGGGCTTCTAATTCTGTATAGGAGCGATAGGAGCGTAAAGCTGTAATAACTGTTGTAAAAAGCCTATGGGAAGTGAACTCTGTCTTAGTCTTGTAATCGTCAATGTCATAATCGATAATTACCTGTTTTTCTGGTACTAGTCCAGCCTGCCCCGTTCGTAAAATGATCCGCATTGCCCGATTTTGCAAGGTTTCGCGAATGTATTTGGCGGTTACTAAACCTGCATCGTCAGATTCCATAATGACATCAAGTAAGATAACAGCCACATCAGGATGTGCGGATATTAATTGACGGGCTTCAATTCCTGAATAGGCGTTCAGGAATTGCAACTTTTTGCGATCGAAAATAAAATCTTCTAAAGATAGTTGTGTAATACTATGAATTTCACTTTCGTCATCGACGATTAAGATTTTCCAAAAACCGTAATCATGGGATGAATTATCATCAGTTTCATCAGCAAATTCTAGAATATCCGCAATTATCGGATCGGTATCAATCATAGAAAATATCCAAATTATTCATACTAAACGGAAAATACTTTGATTTTATTCTAGAAGAATTTTTCTAAAACTAATGCTTATTTAAGCTTTTCAAATTATACCAAATTATAGACAGATTGGGATTTGAATCAGAAACTTTGTCCCAACTCCAACTTGACTTTTACAAGTAATATTTCCTTGTAGTTTTTGGGTGATGATATTGAAAACTATGTGAAGCCCTAAACCGCTTCCACCTTGCCCCCGTTTAGTTGTATAAAACGGATCAAAGATTTTACCTAAGTTTTCATTGGCAATACCTTTGCCATTATCACTAAACTCAAATAATAGGCGATCTTCAACTGTAGAAATCGTAAAGAGGATAGTTCCTTTGTCATCGGGATCGTAGGCATGAATTAAGGAATTCATAACTAGATTGGTGACTATTTGGGAAATCATGCCAGGATAGCTATCAAGAATAATATTATCTTCACAATCAATACGAACATTAATATTGGTGCGTTTGAGCTTTGGTTGCAGGTTAAGTAAAATCTCTTCCAAATATTCTTTAATATTAAAGGAACGTCTTGTCTCACTTGACTGATCGACGGCTACTTGCTTAAAACTTTGAATTAATTCGGAAGCTCGATTTAAGTTTGATAGGACGATCGCACTACTTTGTTGAACGGTATCCATAAATTTTTCTAGGTCTGAGCGTTTCATCGTGCCATTCTTAAAAGCTATTGTCATCTCTTGGATTTTATCGACGACTAGGGAGGCTGCTGTCACACCAATACCAATCGGGGTATTGATTTCATGGGCTACCCCTGCAACTAGTTTTCCTAAGGCAGCCATTTTTTCTGAGGCAACCAGTTCGTTCTGAGTGGCTTGAAGGTTTTTCAGAGCTTGGGATAATTCTTGGGTGCGATCGCTGACTAGTTGTTCTAAATTTTCGTTAAAGCGTTTGAGATTGGTGTATAAACGGGCATTATTGATAGAGATCGCCGCTTGGCTGGATAGTAGGGTTAGCACTTCAAGGCGATCGGCGGTAAAGACATCGGCTACCAGTGCATTTTCCATATAAAGGATTCCAGCTAGTTCTCCCCGATTTAGGAGCGGAATACATAGGACTGACTTTAGCTGTTTGGCTTGAACGTAGCGATCGCTAGTAAACATTCCTTCCTGTGTGGCATTGCCCAAGACAATGCTTTCTTGAGTACGCACGACATAGTTGATGATAGATGTAGGTACAATCTTGTCCATTGTTTGCGATCGGAGTACTTCAATTTGATTGTTCTCCGCATTCCCTGAAGCCTCAATTTCAAACTTCCCATCATTCTCCAAAATCAAATACCCGACCTGAGCACCAGCATTTTCGATCAAAAGTTTCATTAGTTTGGCTAAGAGATTTTCTAAATCGATCTCATCAGACAGAACTTGGAAGGTTTTCACAACGGAAGCTAAGTCGAGCCTCATCAATTTACTGGTCGTGCTCGTTAAACTCGCGTCTCTAGTAGAAAGATCGCTAAGAAAAGCGATTTTGGGTTTGAGCGAGCTGAAACTATTAGATTCTGGCTTCAGATAGTTTGTTTCTAGGTGCTTTACTTTTGCGGTTGCCCCCCAACTTTGATAGCAGGAAATCGCATCAAGAAAATAGGCTTGGGCAACTTTTTCTTTATGTATTTGCAGATAAAATTTACCAGCTAGTTCGTTGGCTAAAGCTTCTTCTTGAATATATTCATTATTTCTGGCTCCGATGATGGCGCGATCGTAGTACTCCATGGCTTTGAGTTGTTGCCCACCTACAGCCATGCGCTCAGCTTCCACTAGATCGTATTTATGCTGGAAGTTGATCGGACAGTATTTTGCCCATCGGCGCATTTTTTTCTGATTGCGAGAGACCTGTTGGAGATAATTACGCCGTGACTGTTTGGGTAAATGCCGACATAAGCCCAGACAGGCAAGGGATTGATACAGATTATGATTGGTGACTGGATAGGCGCTGACAACGGAGCGGGCGTAGGGGATGGCTTGTTGAAAAGCATCGATCGCCGTTTTGTAGTCCTCAAACAAATAATGGGATATTCCCTTAGCCGTATAGGTATAGTAAATAGGAATACCATTTTTGTTATCTAAAAAGATCGGTAGAAGTTCTATTTCATTAAAGGCTTCGCCAATGAGAAATGGTGTATGCTCGCCAAAACCTGCAAGATTAAGACATAGTTGATGTATAGCTTGAATTTGCTCGACTATATAGGACTGCTTAATTTTTTGAACTAAGAAAATTCGATAGTCTTGAAAACCTTGGATTACTGAAGTAAGGGAATCTCCCATGAAAAAACGATTGAGGCAATAGGCTAAGACGCAAAAGCCAGTGGCGCTATATTCCCCTAGTTCAATGCCGAGTTGGATTGCCTTTTGTAGACTGGGCAAGGATTCTCGCAAATGCTCTTTCCAATGTCTCAGACAAGACTCAAAGGTGACGATCGTTAATACCGCGCCACGGCGAATGTGATGTTTTTCGATTAGTTGCAAGCTTACGAGACCGACGCGATAGCTGCCTTCGATATCCTGAAACACTACCCAACGAATTAATCCATAGGCGGCTCCTTGAATTACGCCATTGGGAGCAATTCCATATTGTAAAGTCAAGTTCACAACACGGAGAATTACCATGCCGATGAGCAGAGGGTTTAAATTGATCGTGGCGGCGGTGAGAGTGGTAATAATGTCTAATACTGCCAACTTGTATGGGTCGGTCATGGTGGGTAAATTCCACCAGTTATCAATCCGTTTGCGACGAGCATTAAATTCTGTTAGTAATGCTTCGAGCCCTACCTGTAACTCATTGGGCGAAGTAGGAAAGGATTCTCCCAACCGCATGAGGATATAGGTAATAGTGGTAGATACCTCATGAAATTTCTGTTGTGAGGTATAGGCTTCGAGCTTGATTTTATAAGAAGCAACTGTATCGAGAATATGTTGGGCATTTTCTGTGATTAGATCGACTAGGCGGTGGCATTCATCGCAATCGGTATTTAAATATGCGGCTTCGGCGGCATTATGGTAGAGGGACAAAGTGAGTTGATAGTGGTTTTCCCAAGCCTGAGATGGAAGTAAGGCGCTTCCAGTTGTGAGATACTTGTGGGCATCTGAATAGGCATTGGAATCCTTTGCTTTTTTGCCTGCCAGTAAATTTAGTTTAGCAAGTTCGAGTCGTTCTAAATTATCCTCAATCAAGCTCATTCCCATATTTAAATGGTTCGCAATCTGAAAAATTTTCTCTTCGATCGTATTTCTATTGCCTAGTTCATCTTCCTTGGCTTTTTTAAGTAATTGGCGACCGATCTTGAGATGGGTAACTTGCTTGTCTGATTCAGGAATGAGGGCATAGGCGGCTTGCTGCACGCGATCGTGGAGGAACTTATACTCGACGACGAAATTTTCGGTCAGATCGCGATCTTCATCAACGCTAAAAAACTGATAGTTATTGGTTAGGGGTAAGATCAACCCTTCTGTTAATACGGGTAAAAGATCTTGGGTAACTAGTTGATGTTCGCGATCGGCGGCACTTGCTAAGGTTCGCGAATCAAAATAATTGCCAATACAGGCGGCGATCTGGAGGGTTCTTTGGGAATCGGTAGATAATTTCTGGATTTTGCCTAACATGAGATCGATGACATTATCCGTAAATCCTGCTTCCTGAATTTGCGTTAAATCCCACTGCCAAGAGCCTTTTTCTAAATCGAAATTGATTAAACCTTCTTCATAGAGTGATTTCAAAAATTCATTAATAAAAAAGGGATTCCCGTTGGTTTTTTGGAGAACGAGTTCCGCTAAAGGGACAACGGTCAGGCGATCGCATTTCAGCGTGTCCGCGACCAAACTATAGACATCCGAGCGACTAAGCGGTAATAATTCGATCTCGTTTAGTGGTGTCCCATGGGCTGCAATCCGATCGAGAGTGAAATTTAAAGGATGTACCGCATCTACTTCATTACTACGATAAGCTCCGATAAAGAAGAGGAATCGACTATCATCGGAAGTAATGAGTAATTGTAAAAGCTGGAGAGAAGCGGCATCTGCCCATTGAATATCATCCAAAAAAATCACAAGTGGATGGCTGGGACGGGTGAAGATGCGCACGAAATTCTGAAAAACCATATTGAAACGATTTTGGGCTTCAGCGGGTGAGAGCTCTAATACCGATGGTTGTTTGCCGATTATTAATTCCATTTCGGGAATGATATCGATAATAATTTGCCCATTTTCTCCGAGGGCGGCAAGTAGAATTTCGCGACATTGCTGGAGTTGATGCTCGCTTTCCGTTAATATCTGCTTGACGAGTTCACGAAAGGCACTCACAAAGGCACTATAGGGAATATTTCGCTGAAATTGATCGAATTTTCCTGATATGAAATAGCCCCGCTTTTGGGCAATGAGTTTATGAATTTCAGAGACGAGCGCTGACTTGCCAATACCAGCTTCTCCCTTAACAATCATTACTTCTGAGCGACCAATACTTACGCATTCAAAGGCTGCCAATAGCAACCAAATATCCTCTTCTCTTCCATAAAGCTTCCGAGAAATATGAAACTTATCCGATACATCATGCGCGCCTAATGAGAATTCATTAATTACGCCGCGATCCTCTAAAATCTTTTTGCAGAGAATTAAATCTTCCTTCAGTCCTAGAGCGCTTTGATAGCGTTCTTCGGCATTTTTTGCCAAGAGCTTCACGACCAGATCCGAAACCGCTAGGGGGATTTCTGGATTGAATAGGTGGGGTGGGGTCGCTAACCTGGCAATATGGCAATGGACGAGCTCGCTGGGATCTTCAGATATAAATGGAAGTTGATTGGTAAGTAATTCATAGAGAGTTACGCCCAAAGAATACAGATCGCTACGGTAATCAAGCGGGCGATTCATCCTGCCCGTTTGCTCAGGGGATATATAGGCGAGCGTACCTTCGAGGAGACTCAGATTGAAAAGATGTGGACTTTCCCTCGATAAAATATTGGAAATGCCAAAATCAATGATTTTGACGCGATCGGTTCTTGGATTAAAAACGATATTAGTGGGATTGATATCTTTGTGAATTACATTGGCGGCATGAATTTCGCTGAGGATCCCTGCGACTTGGGCGGCGATCGCTAAAATCTCTGTTAATTTAAATGGGCGCGATGTATTCAAGATGCGGAGAGACTCGCCTCCAAAATCCTCAAAGGTGATATACCGAAACTGTTTATATTTGGTAAAGCCATAGGCATCAATCACTCCCTCAATATCTTTTAGGCGATGGCAGATTTCGTATTCTAATTTGTAGCGAACGATCTCTTCGGGGGTGGGGTAATTGAGTTTGAGTATTTTTAAGATAACGGGTTGCAGATCGTCATGACGGTAGCCTCTGTAAACTACAGATTGGGAACCTTCATAAATTAATGAATTAATCTGATAGCCAGAAATCTCAATCACAGTTGGTTTTCTCCTATTTTCGCCTTTGTACTTGCAAGTAAAACCTATTGCCTGGTGACAGGGTCGGATTGTTGATAACTTGTATTTGGTAATTAGGAGATTCTAACGAAAATTCTAGCTGATGTAATAGGGTTGCGATCGTCAGCATGATTTGGACTTCGGCCAAACTATTGCCCAGACATAAATGTGCGCCTGCCCCAAAGGGGGCAAAGGCTCCATTTTGTTTATGTTCGCTGCGGGGTGGATGAAAGCGATCAATATCGAAGACCTCAGGATTGGGGAAAAATTGCGGTAGGAAATGGGGGACTGTGGTCGCAATAATTAAAGTTGTACCGCGATCGACGCGATAGCCTTTAAAAGTAAAAGGGGCGATCGCCGTTCTTTGAATTGCGGCGGCGACGGGATACATCCGCAGGGTTTCCATAGCTGCGCCATGTAAAGCACTCATGCCGCGTAACTGTTCGGCTTGGGGGATGCCATGCTGAAAGAGGAGATCGATTTCCTGTTTTACTTTTGTCATGGCTTCAGGATTCTTGAGTAGGGCGTAAAGCATGAAGGCGCAGGTATTTGCCACCGTATCTATGCCCGCTAGGTAGGGACCAATCGCCGCGGCAATTAATTCCGCTTCCGATAGCATCGGCTGCGCTTTTTGGGAATCAGCAAGCAGATCGTCGATTAAGTTAGGGCGATCGCGTTGACTTGCGCTAGCGCGATTTTTGGCGATCGCGAGTCTTGCTAGTTCAATTACCCTTTGTTTTGCCCGTCGGTAAGAAGGTTGGTATAACAAAAATGACGGCCATTGCTTGGTCACCATTACATTTAAGGCGGTCTTTAAAAATTTAACTAAATCTGCACAGTAGTCCGAAGGCGAATAATCCACTAGTAACATCCCCAATTGTTCGCAAATGATTTGTTGCAAGAAGGGCAAAACTTGGATCCTTTGTCCCGATTCTACTCGGTTGGTCAGATTGGTGATTATTTGAATTGTTTCAGGAAAAGCATGAATGATGGCATTGCGCGAGTAGCCTGATTGTAAAAGTCGGCGCATCTGTTGATGGCGATCGCCATCTAAGCTAATCAATAATTCTTCAGTCCCCAACTCCTTCGCAAAATCTTGCCAAAAATCTTTACTACTGAGGAAGTCTGCCCCAGTTTGATTGACAAACTGATTGGCTTCAGAACCTGCCAAGACTGTAAATTGCCGATGAGCAGCTCTAATCCGAAAAATTTCGCCTACATCACGATAGCTCTTTACAAAGAAATTGAGACTATTGCTGCTTAGTTCTAAACTACTTCCTAAAAAAGGAAGTCCTGCAATTAGAGGCGGTAGGGGCTTATTCGTAATATCCCTCGACCAAATAGCATTATCAAGCATTATCTTTACTCCATCTTGAATTGGCAACTTCGGATCTAAGTAGCTAGGCATAGGTAAACTTAAAACCTAGAAGAGCGTACCGCCCGCTTAGCGGGCGGTACGCTCTCTGGTTTGGGGTTTTAATTATGCTTAACTGCTTAGAATAAAAACTGTGTGCGCAATACTGCTCCCCAAATTGTGGGGTTACTACTAAAATTATTGGCATTAAAGGTCGCAAATAGTGAAGGCGTGAGGGTGATAAATTTCTGGATGGGATAGGAATAGGTTAGTTCCAAATCATATTGAGTCCCACCATCGCCATTACCAGCAACGAGAAAATTGCGTCCCGAAAGCACCTGAAAAGGAATGGATAGGGAAATTGTCCCTAAAGCTCCTTCCTTTGCTAGATCGGGAAAGGCTAACCCAAACTGGAAGGCTTGCAAATTCACATTTCCTCCTGCGATCGCTAAATTGACGGGCGCAATCCGAAGACTACTATAGGAATAGCGTCCAAATAAGCCCAAAGACTTATTGAGAAGCCAGTCAAAGTTAAAGACAAAGTTATCGCCCGTACTGTCCTGTAATCTACCGCCAAATCCATCATCCACAACTCCTCGAGCGGAATAGGTCAAGAAGAATGGGAAATTAGGTTGACCTAAGGGAGCCGCAGGAGGGGCTTGATTGTAAGTGCGGCTATAAAGAAATCGTAAATTGATTGCATCGCTCGGTGAGTAGGTGAGTTCGGTGAGGATTTGATTAGAGCCACCAAATAAACCGCGATTGGGGTTACTAGCGCTATCGGTAAAGTAAGCAAAAGAACCATCGTTACGAGCAAGGTAGCCCGCTTTTAGTAACAATTGCTCGGACATACGCCAACTTAGAATGGCTCCTGCTCCCGATAATCCACTATTAGCAAGGGGACTCTGATAGGAGTTTAATCCACCAGCGCCATTAATTACGGATGTAAATCGATTGACATCAAACTGACGGAAAGGAAGAATACGCGGTCCAATCTGCAACCTTAAATTATCATTAATTGGGAAACTATAGAAAAACTCAAATAACCCTACAGTATTTGCGGCTGAAGGTAAAACTGGATTGGAATCGGCATAGGGAACTCCAAAAGTGCTGGAAAATCCAGCCGAGCTATAAAAACTTGATGGGGGATTCCCATTGCCCATAGCTAAAATTAGGTTGAGACTATCACTTCCTGTAAACGAAGATGTGAGAAGTAGATAGTTAGAATAACTGAGGGTAGTGTTGGGGTTACCCGCGATCGTTCCCACTATAGGACTTCCTGTGATGGGGTTACGCGCCGCAAATCTTGCCACGGGGATACTACCAGCTATGGGCAATCCTTCCGCAAGAATATTGCCGCTACTAAAGGCACTACTAAGATTGAAGGAACTGAGAACATTTAATTTTGTGGTTGGGGAAAATTGTTGGGCTGCTATCTGGCTGCTTTTAGTTTCAAGGGCATCGACTCTCCCTCTTAGCATTGATAGTTCTGTGGCAAATTCTGCTTGAAGTTTTTTGAGTGTCGCTAGATCGGTTTGACCGATCTTATCGGCTAGCCCCGCACTTAGGATCTCATTAATTTTATCTAAACAGGCATTTAAACCCGCCGCAAATTCGTAGCGGGCGATCGCTTGTTTACCACGATAGTTTTGGTCGGGATAGCCTGCGATACAGCCATAGCGCTCTACTAAACTTTGCAGGGCTGTAAATGCCCAATCAGTAGTTTTTATATCTGAAAGTTGCGATACAGAGTTAATCGAGGTATTTATCTGAGCATTTATCGGGGTATTTATCGAGGTATTTATCGGTGCAGAAGTCAAGCTCAGTTCGGTGGGAGCTAAGTAATCGGGAATGCGATCGCTGGGTTCGATGAGCTGAGAATTTAATGGATTGGGATCGTAATGCTTAAGGGAAGGTGCGATCGTCTGGTTTTCAGGTAAGGTTTGACGGGATTCCAATGCCAAGGCTCGATTATCAATAAATCCTATGTCTAACAAGGGACTCAAGATAGAAGATGCAACTAAAAAAGCCGAATAAATCTTGAAATTCATTAAATTCTTACACACCACAAAGGACTTTTAGCGGGCTTTCTTAGTATAGTTGAAACCGATATTTTCCATGCTCCTTGTAAATAATTTCCTTTTTATCGATCGAATTTTATGATTATGGAATTTGTATGTATTTTAGATTTATTTTAAAAGGGCTTGAGTGTTAAAAATTGTTGTAATTCTTGTTTAGTAGGCATTAGAGGTTTTATTTTGTAATAGAAGTTAAGCTGACTATTGTGGTCACAAATTATTCTTGGTTGAGTATTATTTGTGAATTCAAAACGTATAAAATAAGTTTAAGAAGGATCCCCCATAAATGATTTACTATGTCTATAATTAGTTAGATGCAATTAAATATAAAACCCCAAAGTCTGTAGCGCACGCTGCGCGTGCGCTACAGACTTTGGGGTTGGGTTTTAAGTATGCCCAGCGACTTAGTAGCCCTAAACATTTATGAGGGAAATAGAGATGCAACTTCACTCACCTAGCGGGATAGTTTGGCTGAGCGAAGTCGAATCCTCTCTCAATTTATTTAGGATTGCTATATAGGATTGCTATATGGGCTTAAAAAATAGTCTTAAAAATATGCTTCAAATTCAAAAAAATCTTACTCAAAATTCGATCTCTTTGATCTCTATATCTATTCTCGCGATGGGATGGGGACTGATTGCTGATCGGGGTTTTGCGGACAATAGCCCTAAAAATCATTTCCCTATCGATCTTTCTATAGAAAATTCTCAAAAATCTCTGGATAAGGGCGATAAAGCTTCAGAATGTAAACTCTTTACGGGAATTACGGATAAAGCTTCGGGTGCAATGGGAACGACAGATTTGAGCGTAGCCTTACGTTATACCAGCGATCTCAAACAGGATTTAATAAATCTGCAACTAGCTGACAGTCAGCTTAAATCTTTACAAGAAAAATATTTACAGTTTGCGAAAGAGATGGAGGGGCAGTTAGTGAGGGTCAAACGCGATCAGTCACAGGGGGACTATGGAGCTGTGCAAGCGGCAGTACCAACTTTGACGGCTACTGGCAATCGAGGGCTAGAGTTGCAACAAATGCTTTGGCAATATTGTGGAAAGTCTGAGTAATACCAATTCCCAAAATGACAACGCCATTTTGGGAATCTCAAAACTTTACTGGGTTTGTTTTTTAATTCACTGAAGTGTTGGCTCACTTCAATTTAAAATTTGATTTGATAATTGGTAATTCCTGTATTTCTGGCTACGCTCAAAAGTGCGGAAGATGGATTTTGGGCAAGATAATCCACGATTTGCTTCGCATCGCTAAGGGGTGCGCCATTTAGTCCAATCAGGCGATCGCCACGTTGTAATCCCATGCGACTGGCAAGAGAGTTAGGATTAACTGCATAAACAGTGAGACTGTTAGGATTGAGAATTACTCCTAACTGTTTGCGATCGCCTGTTTTGGTGGGAGATGTGGGTGATGTGGGTAGAGTAATTGCTGGAGTTGGGCTTGATGAACTGGGAAGACTGGCGATCTTGCTTTGTTGAGCTATTGCGGCATTGCGCGTCATGAATTCCTTGGCAATCGGGGCGCTAATCGCAAAGCCAATACCTGTATTGGAACGACCGTCGGGGCTGAGAATTGCTTTGTTGACTCCGATGATTTCTCCCCGTGAATTAAGCAAGGGACCACCTGAATTGCCAGGATTTAGTCTAGCGTCGGTTTGGAGATCGCCATCGGCAGCGATACGGCTGAGAATGCCCGTTGTCAGCGTTCCCGATAGACCGAAGGGGCTACCGATCGCAAATACTTTTTCTCCTACTAAAATACTGTCGCGATCGGCAAAGGATAGAGAAGGAAAGCGATCGCTAGAGGCAATTTTTACTAAGGCGAGATCGTTTTTGCGATCCGTGGTTACTACCTGTCCGCTATAGGTTTTACCTTCGCTATTGATAATACGGACATTACCGTTCTTGGCATCACGAATTACATGTTCATTGGTAATTACTAAGCCATCGGGGGTCACAATGCTGCCCGAACCTGTACTAGTTGAGGTTTTGATGGTTACTACCGCAGGATTTGCGGCACGATAGACTTCCATTGTAATTTTTTCTTCAGGCTCAAAATCCTTGGGGGCGGCGTTGGCGGCTTTGCTGAAGCTGGGAATGCTGATTAATAATGCTGATAGAATGCTTAAGGTGATCGCTCTCGATTTCATGTGCTTCTCTACTGCCTGCATAATTCCTGATATGTCAAGCTTGACGAGCTTAACGATCTGGCAGTTCCGAGAACCGTTTAAGCAATTTGTCGTGGGTTTTTAGAAAGCATAGATCGCATCAACAACTGAAATAAGTAGTTCAGATCTAGAAGAACGTGCCGCCCGCTACGCGGGCGGCACGTTCTTCTAGGTCTGAAGTTTATACCAAGTAAAGAAATGGCTATGCCATTTCTTTACTTGGTACAAAACCCCAAAGATGAGTGGCTGCGCTTTACGCAGCCGCTCATCTTTGGGGTTTTGTACCAAGCATTGTCAAATCTGTTAGGCTAGCAATAGGTCAGTGCTTCATTTGAGGACTTATCTTTTTTATTTTGGTTACGGAGCATGACAGCTAATTTTTGGGACATCGTTCGTTACTTTAAACGCTATCGAAAAACCGCAATCTGGAGCATTACAGGTTCCAGTTTATTTGAAATTATCGATTTGACCGTTCCCTATACTGTCGGGCAAATCCTGAATGTCTTGTCAGGGCGCGATCTAGATAGCGAAATGTATTATCTCGTTGCTGCTGTGGCGACAGTATTGAGACAGCCAGTTAGTCAAAGCATCGCATTAATAATTCTATTGGGGTTAATTTTTGTCGTGACGGTGGTGCGCGCGCCGATACAGGTATGGGTTGCCAATAACTTCCATTGGCAAATAGCCATCGAAACTCGACGCGATCAGACGCAAAGGGCGATCGCCAAAATCTTGACCCTGCCCGTTGAATTTTATGATGAGAATAATGCAGGACGGATCGCAGGCAGAGTCGCAAGGGGACTAGCCAATCATATGTGGTCTTACCCTGAGATTGCGGGGCAATTGATTCCTAAACTAGTCCGAATCCTTGGCATTTTCGCTATTATTTGCGCGATCGCTTGGTGGATTTCTGCTTTCTTTTTAGTTTCATTCATTTTGATTCTCTGGGGAAGTTTGCAAAAGCTGAAGGGATTAGTGAAGACGGAAGAAACCCTTGATATTTATCAAGAAAATACGGAAAGTCGTACTTCGGAAATCATTACTAATATCAAAACTGTGAAGGCGTTTGCCAATGAATCTAAGGAATACAAACGACAAAGCGATCGCCTTGTCAGGGAGGCAAAAGTCTCACTGTGGGGGATTCACATCGGCTATGTGAAACTGGGAATGGTGCGCGATACCATGCTGGAGTTCTGTCAATATGTGGTGTTTGGAGCCGCATTATTTGCCACCTTTGGGGGCAAGATGTCCATCGGTCATTTCATTACGATCTCAACCTTGGCAAGTATGGCATATTCCGAAATCAAGCCGATTTGCTTGTTGGCAGAGGTCTTTGCCCGTCGCTACTCCTCGATGATTCGGTTTCACGAGCTTATGAAGCATTCCAATGGTCAAGATTCGGCGATCGCTTTGCCATCGGGAATGCAATATCCGCAATATCAATTTTCGGGCAAAGTAGAATTTCGCGATCTGACCTTTGGCTACGATCGCCATCGCCATGTACTGGAAAAAGTTCAATTCATCATTGACCCCTATGAAACGGTTGCCCTCGTTGGTCGCTCTGGTTCGGGTAAATCCACTTTGGTCAAGTTATTATTCCGCTACTTTGAGCCAATCAGTGGCGGTATTTTCATCGACGGTCGAGACATTAAGGATCTGGATATTACGGGCTATCGCAAACGCTTAGCGATCGTGCATCAAGAAGTGGATATCTTTAACGGAACGCTAATGGATAACCTCATGTATGGCAATCCAACCGCTACCTTCGCCCAAGTTCAGGAAGCCTGTGCGATCGCGAGTGTGGATGAATTTTTGCATCAGTTTCCCCTTGGCTATAACACTATTGTGGGTGAGCGTGGCGTGCGTCTATCGGGCGGTCAGCGCCAGAGACTGGGCATTGCCAGAGCTTTACTAGTCAATCCCGACGTGCTGATATTCGATGAAGCTACTTCTAGTCTGGATTATGAATCGGAGCGATCGATTCAGCTAGCGATGCGGCGGATTCAAGGAACCCGTACGACCATCGTGATTGCCCATCGTCTCAGCACCGTTCGCGATGCCGATAAGATCGTTGTTTTAGATAAAGGTCGAGTCGTGGAATTTGGTTCCCATCATCAGCTTCTAGCCCAAGGAGGGATCTACCATCGCCTCCATTCATTGCAAGAAACTGGAGAATTATTAAGCAGCTAAGCATCAGTAGCCTTAATACAGCAGAGCAAAGATAAAACCTCAAAGATGAGTGGCGGCGCTTCGCGCCGCCACTCATCTTTGGGTAGTTAAGAGTGTAAAGTCCAATCGGCGGTAAGCTCGTTTCGGTCTTGGTTTTTAACGATGCTGAACTGCTCCGTAACGCTACCATTTTGGGCTTGAGGATAACAAGTAGTTTGCCGTTCTTGTCCATACCAACGTTGAGCCAACCCGTTTAATTGATCCAAAATAACTACGAGTTCCTTAGCTTTTTCAGTTAATCCATAGGTTACTTGAGGAGGAACTGTGGGTTCGTAGTGGCGATATAAAATTTCTTCCTGCTCGAGCATCCGCAGACGTTCAGTTAACATTTTGGTGGAAATGCCATCAATTTGCCGTTTCAAAGCGCCAAACCTCTGGGGACCTAAATTGGATAGCACCCACAAAATATACAGAGTCCAAGGTCCTGACAATAGGTTTGTCAAAATGCTGACGGGACAAGGATTGGGTTCTCGCGATCGCTGTGCCATAGCTAGTTACCAGAAAGTTCCTACTAGTTACAATTTAGTACCTACTTTACTTTAGTAGGTAGTTACTTTTAGTATCTACTAGTGTCTAATTGTAGCTCGAATAGGTAACTCAAGGAGGGTTCCATGCCATCAATCGCCATTGTTTATTTTTCTGGTTCGGGACATACCCACTTAACTGCTGAGGCGATCGCTGAGGGAGTTCGCAAAACTGGTAATCATGTCGAACTGCTGCGGATTAAAGGAGAGCAAATTACTAATGGACGTTGGCAAGATGATGAAATTATGGAAAAGCTCGATCGTGCCGATGCGATCGTTTTTGGCTCGCCAACCTATATGGGCGGTGTAGCCGCGCAATTCAAAGCCTTTCTAGATGCTGGTAGTTCCGCTTGGTTCTCTCAAAAATGGAAAGATAAAATTGCTGCTGGATTCACCCATTCGGGTTCTCTCAGTGGCGATAAGCAAGGAACTCTAATATATTTATCCATTTATGCGGCGCAACAGGGTATGGTGTGGGTAGGTGCGGGGGATTTGCCCAGTCAATACCTCGGCAAAACTGATGGTGTGAATCGATTGGGGTCTTTCCTTGGCATTATGGGACAAACTATCATGAGTATGACTGGCGGAGAAGCTATTCTCGATTCTGGAGATCGCTTAACCGCAGAATATTTTGGACAACGTATTGCTGAAGCAACCAAGCGCTGGCATCTTGCCCAAGTAGCGATCGCCGCTTGAGAATATAGCTGTCGCCAGAATAGTGTTGCCACGCGGAGCGCGGCAACACTATTCTGGGTTTTACGTCCTAGCTTCGACCCGAAACGCTATTTCTTGACTGGTAAGGGAGTAGTCGCAAGCTACTTAGGTAAGTAGCTTGGCATAAATACTTAAAAACCAAAACCAGAGAGCATATCGCCCGCGCAGCGGGCGATATGCTCTCTGGTTTTTAAGTTTACTTATGCCTAGCTACTTACCTAAGTAGCTAACGGAATAAAACGTGATATGCCTTTCCATATAGCCTGAACTACTCGCGCAAATCGATCTGCGTCCATAATAGCCTGATGGGTATCATCGTACTCCTGCTTAAAATCAGCTTCTATCCAGTCATACATTTTGCCGCTATCGAGATTCTCAATTACTTCTAACTTGTGATTTTCTACTTTTTGGGTAAATTCGGCATGGATATCTCTAGCAAGCTTGATGAATGCAAGTAAACTTTGAGAATCATCCAACTTATCCACATTAATTAATTCTTCCACACTTTCTTCTAACAATAAAATATTAGCTTGGAGCTGACGAATTACATCCATGACATCTAAAATTCGCTCTTCAAAATTTGCCCTAAATCCTTCTAATTTGCGACGATTTTCTTCCTCTTTGTCTTGATATACGGAACTGGCGACGCGAGTTGCACCAATGGCGATTAAATTTTTCTCTTCTTCTGGAGATAGCCCGATACTGCCTCCAAGTAAGGCAGAGCTTAGAACCGCTCTATCCCAATTAACTTCAGTGAGTTCCGAAGATCTCAGGTCGACATAACTCAAATTGGCTTCAGTGAAATTAACGCTGGTTAAAAAAGTCCGACTCATACCTGCATGGTTTAAATTGGCGTTGTTTAAGTCCACCCGTAAGAGGTTTGCTCCATGCAGCTCGGCATTGGTCAAATTTACATAGCTCATATCGGCATTACTCAAATACACTCGGCTGAGATCGGCATGGGATAGATTGCAGTTTCGCAGATTCGCATCACCCATACTTACCCGAATTAACTGGGCATTAGGTAAACTTGCCTCTTGGAGATTAGCCAAAATTAATTTTGAACCTGTGAGGTTTGTGCCAATTAACTTTGTCTGTGTGAGGTTGGCAAAGCTAAGATTTGCCCCAATAATTCTTGCATTACTCAAATCCGCCTTATAGAGATTGACATAGATCAAATTTGCACGGCATAAATCGGAATTACATAGATTTGTATCGCTTAAATCAGAGCTATGAAAGTCAGCGCTATCAAGGTGGGCATTGCTCAAATTAACCTTTTTGAGATTACACCGATTTAAATCTGCTCCACTTAAATTAATGTTATTGAGATTTGCTTCACTTAAGTCCGAGCATCTTAACTGTACTCGAATTAGCTTTGCTGAAGCTAGGGTCGCTCCTCTGAGGCTGGCAAAGCCTAAATTAGCAGCATATAGTTCTGCGAATTTTAAATTGGCGCTATCAAGGTTGGCATTGACTAATTTCGCTCCATTCAGGGATGCAAACTGGAAAATAGCGCTCTGAAGATTGGCTTCACTGAGATCGGCGGCATTGAGATTCGCCTTGGTTAAATTTGCTCCACTTAAATTGCCCTTAATTAAAACTGCATTGCGCAAGTTGACATTCTTCATCTTGGCATTTCGTAGATCTGCCTCTTGCAAATCGGCACGATTCAATTGAGCTTCATTTAAAATGGCATGACAGAAATTCGCTCTGCGAAGATTCGCTCCTGTCAAAGTAACCTTACTAAAGTCAGCATTGTGACAATCAGCATTTTCTAAATTGGCACTTTTCATCCAATTCCCTGACAATTGGGCATGGGATAAATTCGCACCATAAAGTCTGGTTCCTCCAAGGCGAACATTAAGTAATTTAGCTCCAATTAGACTAGCACCAGTAAGATTTGCACGCCGTAGATTTGTATTTTCTAAAGTTGCACCGTCCAGATTTACACCTTCTAAATTTCTATAACTTAGATCTAGATTCGACAAGTCTTGGTTGCTATAATCTCCGCCTGCTCTCAGATCTTCTGCAATCATCTAATTTCTCTTGAAACTACCTTAGCTAATTATTAAATGATAACTAAATTCTTTTAAATTGCTATTGCAATCCTAAATTGTTTGTGGAAACGCCCCTTTTTGGGGGCACTTCCACAAACCCAAAAATCTACAAATGATTTAGGACTGCATACCAATTCCCAAAATGGCGTTGCCATTTTGGGAATCTCAAAACCTTACTGGGTTTGTTTTTTAATTCACTGAAGTGTTGGCTCACTTCA
>NZ_LIRE01000093.1 GCF_001402795.1 Pseudanabaena sp. 'Roaring Creek' | reverse complement strand
TATAGTTGTTTTAAATAACTTGTAGACGGGCTTCGACTTCGCTCAGCCCTCGGTGTAAGCTAGCTGAGCGAAGTCGAAGCTGTAGTTTTTATTTGAATTATCTATAATTTACGAAAGTGTTGTCACACTTTCGTAAATTGGTATTACGTTGCGATAAGGTTGCTTTTGAGAAGGTCTAGGAGTTTTGAATCTGGAAAAACATCTCCCTTATCTTTTGCAACAAATATCTAGCATTGCCAGTTTTGGAATTACGACCAATTTGCTCTAAATCGTAGGATATTGCCGCAATAGATAAGAAACCTAAATTACTCGATGCCCCTTTAATCGAGTGGGAGAGTTTGCCAATTTGATCGTAATTATTTTCGGCGATCGCCAATTCTAGTTGCGCTAAGCTCTTAGAGGTAGACTGAAAATAGGTTTGTAGGAGTTCGTTTTTAAATTCTTCACTCCCATCAGCAATACTGTCAATATATGTCCAGTCAATCAGGGGCAAGGATTCGTAGGTATTGACAGGCTCTTCAATCGGAGCGCTTCCATTAATAGGGGACTGATTATCGCGATCGCTAACTCCCTCAGGAGCAATCACGCTCTGGGCAAGTATCTTCGCTTCCCATTCAGCGAGTTTTTGAGCGAGATCCTCCTTGCGAATTGGTTTACTTAGATAATCATTCATACCCGAGGCAAGACAGCGATCGCGATCTTCCTTCATCGCATTGGCAGTCATCGCCACAATCGCAATCTTGGATTTTGTCGAATCCAATTGCCGAATCGCCCTCGTCGTCTCATAACCATCCATTTCGGGCATTTGGCAATCCATCAAAATGATGTCATAGTGAATGCATTCTAACAAGGCAAGAACTTCTTTGCCATTGCCCGCCACATCTGCATCATAACCAAAACTACGTAGCTGATGTAAAGCAACTTTTTGATTGATTAAACTATCTTCGGCGATCAGGATTTTTAGCTTAGAAGTTCTGGTAATCGGACGATCGGTCGTCCTTAACGCACCTGCTATAGGGTTTTGATAATGGGGATTAGTAGAGATGACTTGCATCAAAACATCAAGCAATCGAGATTGTTTGATCGGCTTAACAAGGTAAAACTCAAATCCCAATTCCTTGACTCGATTGATGCCTCCGCCCTGATTTAAAGAGGTAAGCATAATCAACTTTGTGTCTTTCAAGATCGGATCGGCTTTGATCTGACTACCCAAACTTTCGCCATCAAGATCGGGCATCTGCATATCCAAAATCGCCAATTGATAGCGATCGCCTTCAGCAATTGCGGCTTGCAAAATAGAGATGACGTGAGATGCGTTTTTGACAGCATCAACGCGCATTTGCCAAGATGTCAACTGATAGGTCAAAATCTTACAATTAGTCTCACTGTCATCGACAATTAACACCCGTACATCCTTAAGGTCAACTTCACGACGGGGCTCTAACTGTTTAATTTCGGCAGGAGATTGCTTCATAAACGATATCTGGAACCAAAATTGCGAACCTTTACCTTCTTCGCTATCAATTCCAATTTCCCCACCCATCAGATCGACAATCTGTTTGCAAATTGCCAAGCCTAAGCCCGTACCGCCATATTTACGTGTAGTGGACGCATCAACTTGAGTAAAGGGCTGAAATAGCTTTTTCTGAGACTCAGGTGATATACCAATACCAGTATCTATTACGCGAAACTCAATCTTAGCAATGGATTCCGTTTCTTCTTTGAGGGAGACCTTAATAATAACTTCGCCCTGTAAGGTGAATTTAATCGCATTACTTACTAAATTTGTAAGGATTTGCCTGAGACGCGCCACATCGCCACATAGATATATAGGTACGTTTTGATGGATTAGAGCGGCAAGTTCTAGCCTCTTTTCCTGTGCCAACATAGCCAGCAAATCAGTTACTTCTTCAACGCAGGTATTAAGATCGAAGCTAATCTCCTCTAATTCCATCTCATTAGCTTCTAGCTTTGAGAAATCAAGAATCTCATTGATTAATGTCAGTAGATTTTCACCACTAATCCTCACCGTTTCGACAAAATCTCTCTGTAGCGGCGAAAGCTTTGTATCGGCAAGCAGCCCTGTCATCCCGAGTACGGCATTCATCGGCGTACGAATTTCATGGCTCATGGTTGCAAGGAAAGCACTTTTCATCTTTGTGGCGATTTCGGCCTGATGACGGGCTTCTTTTAACTCAACATTTTGCAGATAAAGTTGCTCTCGACGCAATGTTTCCTGTTCCAATAGAGTTGCCTGATAAAGAGCAATGCCCACTTGGTTGCCAAGCTCAGTGACAAAGTCCACCTCAAAGTTACGCCAATGCCGAGGCTCGCTACATTGATGAGTTATTAACAATCCCCATAGCTTTTCCTTTTCCAGAATTGGTATTACTAAATTAGCCTGCACTTCAAACCGAGCCATCAATTGCTTATAACAGTCAGTCGTATCTGAAGTTGAGATATTGTCATTAACTACTTTTCTTCCTTGACGATAGTTTTCCCATAGTCCTTGCCGAAAGCAAATATCTTTAACATCCGTATTTAAAGTGGGAATCCAAGGTGGCTCTACGGATTCAACAACAACCTTGCCTTCCCATTCTCCGTCAAAACGATACACCAGAACGCGATCGGCTTTTAGAAATCTTCTTACTTCCTCAACAGTTGTTCTCAAAATATCTTTGATGTTGAGGGATTGACGAATTCTTAAAGTGATTTGGGAAAAGACCAACGATCGCCAGTTTTGCAAGCGGACTTCTTCCTCCACTTGGCGGCGATCGCTAATATCAGTTCCCGTAGCAATAATGTACTCGACTTCATTTTCGGGACTGCGTAAAGCAGTTGTCGACCAAGAAATGCACCGTCGATTACCATCTTTCGTCCGCCAGAAATTTTCATAGGTACATGGCGCGTTCTGACTGGAATGACTTTTAAAAGAGCTATAAACCAATTCTCGATCTTCATCAGATAAAAACAGATTCCCAAAATTTTGATTGCGAACTTCCTCGAAGTAGTAGCCAGTTATACTTTCGCATTGGCGATTGAATTTAATAATTTTGCCTTCTGCATCTAATACAATTACCAAGGCATCAACTGTATCTAGAACCGCGATCGAAAAGTCTCGTTCGTGCTTAATATCGCTCTCTAGAATGCGCCGCGCATTCATTTCTTTATAGATGTTATAGACAAAATAAAGTAATAGTCCCAGCACCCCCAGCCTAGAAATAAAAGTGAGCAAGGAAAAGTTTGTGGCGTTAGTAATTAAGTTTTGGGTTTCATCTTTTAATCGCTTTGATATATCTTCTCTCTCGGAAGCAATTAGTTTTTCCAACTTTATTTCATCTATCTCTGGCTCGTTACTATTATTTTGCCATGATATTTGCTTTTGAGAGACTTCTGTCCCCGCAATCCGAAATAGAAACACCACTTGATGAGAAGTTTGCAATTCTTTGCGAATATAGTGCGCCACATCCAGAATTATTTTTTTATGTGCTTCTCTATCCTGTGGACTATTGATGCTAGTTAAGCGCCCTTCATTACCGCTTGCAATTATTTTCTCTATTGACTGAAGGTCTTCCGCCAATTCTTTTGCCAAAGATTCGTATTTTCTACAGTTCTCTTGATTGCTTTGCAAAAAATATTCCTTTTGGGCAGCTTTAAAGTCTCGCATCCGATCGAGTGGTATTTCAATCGATGCTAATTCCTTCTCTTGTTGGATGTATTTAAGATTAGATTCTTGCAAACCCCGCAGATTTAGAAAGGCAATTACCCCCGTCCCAACCGCCAAAGAAGCCGCAATTCCAATCCAAACTGCAAACTTTTTGAGGGGATTTTTGGCATTTACGACCGTAGGTTGTTTCGCCATTGGCAAGCCAGCAATTCCTGCAAAACTTCGCCTAGTTTCGATGATATATCGTACCTGATTGGCAAGGGCTTTGAGTGCCGTGATTTGCTCCTTGCTGAGCTCTCTGGGCTTGGTATCGATAATGCACAAAGTCCCCAGAGTATATCCATCTACGGTTTTAATCGGAACTCCTGCATAAAACCGAATATCTGGAGGATCGGTTACTAGAGGGTTATCGGCAAATCGTTCGTCTTTTAAGGTGTCAGGAACGATAAAAATATCATCTTGGAGAATAGCATGGGCGCAAAAAGCTAATCTTCTTGGGGTCTCAGTAGCCGCAAGCCCTACTTTTGATTTGAACCACTGCCTTTCTTTGTCAATCAAACTAACTAGAGCGATCGGTACTTGACAAATTTGAGAGGCTAGCTGCGTAATATCATCAAAGCCTTGCTCAGGCTCTGTATCTAAGATTTTGCACTGATAAAGAGCGGCAACTCTTTCTAGTTCATTTGGTGGCTCTTGAGCAGGAATCATTTAAGTTTGAATTTAGAGTTTGCAGCAATGGCTTCTATAGTTAATTCATCTATAGGTTTAGATGCTTTCGTTAGACGCTTTCGTTAGATACTTTCGTTAATTCCCTTGTACTAATGCTTCACTTTAATTAATTCTAATATAGCAATTGGCATAACAGTTTAAGACTGGCTAGCTAGCAAACAAACGCAATGATTGACAGTACATCCGTATTTATATGTTTATTTCATGTTTTATTTCATGTAGTCCTAAAAAGGAAAGTATTTAAATAGGTAAGGATGGGCGGCGC
>NZ_LIRE01000092.1 GCF_001402795.1 Pseudanabaena sp. 'Roaring Creek' | reverse complement strand
TATAGATAATTCAAATAAAAACTACAGCTTCGACTTCGCTCAGCTAGCTTACACCGAGGGCTGAGCGAAGTCGAAGCCCGTCTACAAGTTATTTAAAACAACTATAATTCATTGAAGTGTTGGATCACTTCAGTGAATTGGTATAAGACTAATCAAATCCCAAGAGACAAGTGGCGGCGCTTTGCGCCGCCACTTGTCTCTTGGACAACTCAAGGATTTAAGGTGGAGATGACATTAGTCCCTGTAACCGTGACCGTTTGCGATTCGAGATTTGCTACAGCGCGATCGCCTCTGACATTAAGACTCTTATCGGGTTGTTGATAGGAAATATTGCCATCCGCCGTAATTGTTTTAGTGGGAATTAACCATTCCACTTTATCGGCATTAACCACACCCTGAGTAGAACTAAAACTTGCCAATACTTGACCTGTGAGGTTGATTTGCTCCTTTTCGATGCGGGCTTCTCCCTTATCGGCTTTAACGGTGATCCCACGGCTCTTGCTCCCTCCCGTAAAGGGAACGGGTAGAGTTACTAGTTTTTTCTCCAGATTCCAAACGGCTTGGGATGCTTCAAGATAAACATCTAGTTTGGGATCCTTCGCTTTGATATCACCATTAAAAGTAACTTCTTTCTTTTGAATGTTCCAATCCCCCCGATTGGCATTTAACTGCATTTTATCCTTGATTTGGATCACAGAAAGAGGAACCTCCGTATATACGCGATCGCGCTTCGCATCCCAAGTAACTTTCTCACTCTTCATTTCTAAGGGCGGCTCGACAGCGGTAACGATGACTTGTTTCTCTAAGCTATAGACGTTTGTACTGGGCTTTGCCGTTAATTCTTTACCCGTCATTCTCAGTTTGTCTTCGGGCTTATCAATCTGGACATTGCCTTTTGCCTTGAGCAGATCTTCCGAAGATTTCCAGATCATCTGGTCGGCTTTCATATTGATTTTTTCTTGGATAACGATCGCCTTAATATTCCCATCTAACGAAATAGCCTTACCCGCTTGATCGATCGTCCCTTTATCGCCCGTGGCTTCCATTAGCAGTTCGCCATCCCGATAAAATTTTCCTTTGACATCCTCAACATCAGCGATTTTGCGATCTTCACGGTAGTTAGCCTGCTTGGAAGTAATTTCCCACAGCAGCTTCCCATTGGCATCAAATTCAGTCAGGGTGATATTTTGGAGGCTAGAACCAGCAACTTGCGCCGACTTATTTAGGTTGGTAACTGAAGGGCGTAAAAATATAAACCACCCTAGTGCGAATAGGATTACTGTTGTCACAAAAATGATGATAAACAGGCGCAAGTTACGGCGGCTAAATAGTTGCATGATCCTTTTTGATAAAGTTACGAGATTTACGCCTTACTGGGTAGGGTGCAAATTTTAGTTACAGATATTATTGCTGCATAGCGATCATTTCTGCCATATCTTCAGGGGCGATCGCCTGAAAAACATCCCGATTATCCGACAATTGGGCGATCGCCCGATCGAGGCAATCTAAGCCATCCTGTAATGACTCGATCCGACAGAGACGCTCCCGCAAGGCTGCCGCTCCCGCAAATCCCTTAGCATACCAAGTCATATGTTTGCGCGATTGGCGGATACCGCGCATCCCTTTGTAGTCCCACAGTCCTTGTAAATGCTCCTTAGCCACTTCCAAGCAGGCGATCGCGGATGGCTTTGGTAAATATTCACCTGTCTTTAAAAAGTGATCGACTTCGCCCACTAAAAACGGATAGCCCAAAGTCCCCCGCGAACACATGACTCCATCGGCTCCAGTGGCTTCTAAACAGGCGATCGCCGCTTCAACGGAAAAAATATCACCATTGGCAATTACGGGAATTGTCAATACTTCTTTAACTTTCTGAATCCATTCCCATTTAGCTTGCCCCGTATAGCCCTGCGATCGCGTTCTGGCATGAACGGTGATCATCTTTGCCCCCGCATCCTCCATCCGCTTCGCAAAGTCTAAGATCGTAATTTCGGCATCATCCCAGCCGAGGCGAGTTTTGACGGTGACGGGAATATCCACAGCCGCAACTACCGATCGCACAATCTGGGCGGCAAGTTCGGGCTGCCGCAATAGTGACGATCCTCCACCCTTCTTGGTAATTTTATTCACGGGACAGCCCATATTAATGTCTACGGTATCTGCCCCTTCTAAAACTGCCTTCTGAGCTGCCTCCGCAAGAAATTCAGGACGACAATCAAAAAGCTGAATGCTGATCGGCGTTTCATGGCGATCGATCTCCATCAGTTTGGGCAAAGCCTTCATATGGTGGAGATCCGTTGCGCTGATCATCTCGGTATAGAGCATCGAATCAGCGGCATAGCGGCGCACCAATCGCCGAAATACTAAATCCGTCACCCCTGACAATGGTGATTGCAACACGCGACTTTGGAGAGTAACGTTGCCAATAGTTAAAGGTTGGGTGAATTTTTGCGGTAATTTCGATAGCCCAGAGTGCATGACTGTAAACTTTGCCCTAAATTTTGCTTTCTTGGGCGCTATATACAAAGGTATAGTAGTTTTAATGTTTTTTGTGAATCTTGGTCTTCTAGCGATCGCACTCACGTTATACCAATTCACGAAAGTGTGACAACGCTTTTGTGAATTCAAAACCAAACCTAGTGAGGGTTTGAAAAACTAAAAATGGCTACGTCATTTTTAGTTTTGGTATTAGTACAAAATATATCGATCTGAATATTAATCTGAATATTAATCTGAATATCGATCTGAATAAATAAAATAAAATTAAGGAGAAAAAATTTGTCTAAAAAACATCCAGTTATTTCGGTAACAGGTTCGTCGGGAGCTGGAACTAGCACCGTCAAACGCGCATTTGAACATATTTTCTTGATGGAAAATATCAAGGCTGCGATCGTCGAAGGCGATAGCTATCACAAATATAACCGTCTAGAAATGCGTGAGGTAATGAAGCAAGCTACGGCTGAAGGACGCAACATGAGTCACTTCGGTTTAGATGCTAACGTATTAGATAAACTAGAAGCCCTCTTCAAAGAATATGGAGAGACTGGTAACGGTCAAAGACGCTACTACCTCCACAGTACAGAAGAAGCGGAGTTCCACAATGAACGTCTTGGGACTGAGGCAAAACCTGGGGAATTCACGCCTTGGGAAAGCATCGAAGATGATACAGATATGCTTTTTTATGAAGGTTTGCATGGTGGTATCGTTGCCAAAGATATTGACGTTGCTCAGCATGTTGATTTGTTAGTGGGTGTAGTTCCCATTGTAAATTTGGAATGGATTCAAAAAATTCATCGCGATAATGCCGAACGTGGTTATAGTGCCGAAGCGATCGTCGATACAATTTTGCGTCGGATGCCTGACTATGTAAATTACATTGCGCCTCAGTTCTCCAGAACTCATATCAACTTCCAACGGGTTCCCACTGTTGATACTTCCAATCCTTTCATCTGCCGCGATATTCCTACTCTTGATGAAAGCTTCGTCATCATTCATACCAATCGTTGCTTCCGTGAGAAGTTTAGTATTGACTTCCCCTATCTGCTTGACATGATCCATGATTCCTTTATGTCGCGCCATACGACTTTGGTTGTCCCTGGTGGCAAGATGGGCTTTGCGATGGAATTGATTCTGCAACCATTGATTGACTCGATGTTAGTTGAATCGAAAAAGCTCCAATCATAATCAAAAAGTTTCAGTAGTTTAGCTTTAGGAAACCATTTAAGAAACCATTTAAGAATTCACTAGATCCCCCCAGCCCCCCTTAAAAAGGGGGGAGAATTAAATTCTTCCCCCTTTTTAAGGGGGATTGAGGGGGATCTCTTAGAG
>NZ_LIRE01000091.1 GCF_001402795.1 Pseudanabaena sp. 'Roaring Creek' | reverse complement strand
GCGTGCGCCGCAGGTTTTAGGGTTTTATATTTAATTAAGCCCACTTACTTAGCTAGAACAGTGTAAAGAAGGCGTACCGCCCCCTTTGTCTCCCTAGCTTATATCAATTAGCCCTAGCCATGCTAACAATCCCTTCCCAGTAACAAGTTCGATCGCTACAGCAATAATGAATCCGACCATTGCCGCACGACCGTTTAAGCGCTCTGCATAGGTGTTAAATCCCATTTTGGGATCGGTAGCCTGTGGTACTTGAGTTGGTTCAGTCACGATCGAAAATCCTCATTTTGTCTAAAGCTTCACCCAATTTTATCGCAATCCCCCGCACAAAGCCCGTTATAAAACCGAAATAACCCTCTATACGTCTCTTGCTTGGATAAACTCATATTCTGAAACTTTAAGTTTTGTTTTCGGATTGTAACGACCAATTTCTTGTAAACTTAGTTAAATAAATATGTAAAACAATAAAATTTTACTGAATTGCAGCTAGCAACATAGTGGAGTGTAAACTGGCTTGGAAAACCATAAGGAAAAAATTCTAGTTGTGGACGACGAAGCAAGTATTCGTCGGATTCTGGAGACACGTCTTTCAATGATCGGTTACGAGGTCGTCACCGCCGCAGATGGCGAAGAAGCGATCCAAGTTTTTCATACAGAAAATCCTGACTTGGTAGTTCTCGATGTCATGATGCCCAAACTCGACGGCTACGGGGTATGTCAAGAGCTACGAAAAGAATCTGATATTCCGATTATCATGCTGACAGCTTTAGGTGATGTTGCCGATCGCATTACTGGACTTGAATTAGGTGCGGATGACTACGTTGTAAAGCCCTTTTCGCCCAAAGAATTAGAAGCAAGGATTCGTTCGGTATTGCGACGATTTGATCGCAATGGCACATCGGGTATCCCCAGTTCTGGTGTGATTCATATTAATACGATCAAGATCGATACTAACAAGCGTCAAGTCTATAAGTCTGACGAGCGTATTCGTTTGACAGGTATGGAGTTCAGTTTGTTGGAATTATTGGTCGGGCGATCGGGCGAGGCTTTTTCAAGAGCCGAAATTTTACAAGAGGTTTGGGGATATACCCCCGAGCGTCATGTCGATACGCGCGTCGTTGACGTACATATTTCTCGTCTGCGGGCAAAGCTTGAAGAAGATCCTAGCAATCCTGAGTTAATCCTAACGGCAAGGGGGACAGGCTATCTATTCCAACGTATCATTGATGGTTCAGAATCAAAACAAGCCTAAAAAAATGACCTCCCGTGGAGGTCATTTTTTGGGCTTGTTGTTTGATCTTTATAGCTATCGCCAAATGTACTAGGACATAAACCCCAAGAATTGACTGGTGGCGCGAAGCGCCGCCAGTCAATTCTTGGGGTTTGATTTGTCCTAATTCAAGTGACTGTAGCTATA
>NZ_LIRE01000090.1 GCF_001402795.1 Pseudanabaena sp. 'Roaring Creek' | reverse complement strand
TATAGCAATCCTAAATGGTTTGTGGAAGCGCACCCCTTCGGGGTGCGCTTCCACAAACCCAAAAATCTACAAATGATTTAGGATCGCTATATGTTTATTAATAAACTATTAATAAACAGCAGCCTATTTTCAATAGATCTAGCCTATGATTTGTGCATAATTTGGCAATAAACTAGGCTTGTGGGTAAACCTATGACACTTCAAGAAATTCCTCCTCCAATTAATCCACGTCAAATGGATATTCTTCGTGCAGTAGCTGCCATGGCTTGGGCTGATGGTAAGCTTGAGCCCGATGAAATTAAGCTAATGCTTGATGAATTTGCAACTTTGTTTGCCCAAAATGACACCGAGCGTAGTACTCTTAAAGCGCGACTCAAAGACTATCTAGGGCAAAATATTCCCCTAGAAGAAGTGGTTCCGCATATCAAAAGTATTGAAGATCGGAAAATGACATTGCGACTTGGTTATCAAGTGATTCAGGCCAGTCGTCGCAATCCTAATGAGCCCATGATCAATCTTGATGAAGCTGCGGCTTACCAAAGGCTAGTAAGGATTTTAGACCTACCCTCTGAAGTGGTTGCTGACATCGAAGCTTCGATCGTACCTCCTGAAGAATCCTATCCCCATGGGCTGATTAAGGCTTTAGCCTCAAGACTACATAAACTACTTGGAAATGTGCAGTAAATAAGCTAAATGCCACCTAGGTTGGATGCGGTCAATCTTGTTAGCTTGACCAGATCCGATAAAAAGCTTTTTTTAATCAAACTGAAATAACTAGGTCATTGTGCTTACTAGTGGTATCTTTCGCCCCAAACTCAGATAAAGTGATTACTTACATCTTTAACAGCAAATATTTAAGAGCTACGAGCAGCCACTATGCGGGATGGAACCGATCTTCAGCAAAAAATTATGTCTGCCCCATTTTTTATGGGGTTGCCTGATGAGGCGGTAGTGAGAGCTACGGCTCATATGGTCACGCGCACCCATCCAGCAGATCAAGTAATACTCCTAGAGAATGACTGGGGCAACTCGGTTTACTTTATTTTGAGTGGCTGGGCAAAAATTCGCACCTATAACCTTGATGGCAAAGAAATAACCCTAAATATTTTGGGTTTTGGTGAAATGTTTGGTGAAATGGCTCCCCTCGATCAAGTTCCCCGTTCAACCGATGTAATCACGCTCACACCTACAACCATTGGGAGCCTACCTGCACCTGATTTTGTGCATCTCATTGAAACCGAGCCAACCGCAGGTATCCACCTAGCGAGATTGATGGCAAAACGTTTGCGTCAAGTTAATCGTCGCTTGCGCTTAAGAGAAGCTGATAGTACTTCTCGAGTTGCCGATGTTCTACTCTTTTTGGCTGAGGGACAAGGGACGAAAGGGAGTACGGGTTTAGAAATCCCTAATTTGCCTCATCGAGAACTCAGTAGTCTTAGTGGCTTAGCAAGAGAAACGGTAACTCGAGTGCTTGGGAAACTCGAACGCAAAAATTTAATCCAACGCATTCCCGATCGCGATGTATTGTGCATTCTCAATCCAGAGGGCTTAGAGGCTTTGATGGTTTGATTTGGTTTGATCTGGTTTGATTTAGCTTGATTTGATTTTAAGGGTGGTGAGCAGGACTTACCATCTCTAATTGAGGACAATATTCTGTTATTATTAGGCTCGTTATTTGGTGGGTAAGAAGTATAAATGCTGAATCCAGTTGATTTCAGCGGTAGACCGTTTCATTTTGTAGGCATTGGCGGAATCGGCATGTCGGCGATCGCCTATATCTTAGCTAAGCAAGGCTTTACGGTTTCTGGCTCGGATCTTAGTAGCAATCGCATCACTCAAAAGCTACAGGATCTTGGGATCAAGATTTTTCAAGGACATCACGCGGATAATCTGAATCTTAGTAATGCACCGCAGGTGGTCTGCTCCACGGCTATTAATCAACAAAATCCTGAGTTTCAAGTCGCCTTAGCTAACAACTTACCAATTTTGCATCGTTCCGATTTACTCGCAGCGTTGATCGAGCAGTTTCAGGCGATCTCCGTAGCAGGTACCCATGGCAAAACGACCACAAGCAGTTTAGTAGGTTTTTTATTGCTCAAGGCAGGGCTTGATCCCAGCATTATCATTGGCGGCGAAGTGAGTGCATGGCAGGGAAATGCCCGTCTAGGCAATAGTAAATACTTGGTGGCTGAAGCCGATGAGTCCGATGGCACGCTCGTTAAGTTCCGATCGCACATTGGCATTATTACCAATATCGAGCTAGATCATCCCGACCATTATCAGAATCTCGATCAGGTAGTAGAAATTTTTCAGACTTTTGCCAAGCGTTGTGATGTGGTGGTGGGATGCATTGATTGCCCAACGGTAAAAGCCAATATTCAATCGGATATTACCTATAGTTTAAGTAGTTTGAGCGAGCCGACGGCTGACTATACGGTCGCTGAAGTGCAATATAATTCTTCGGACACCCAAGCGTTAGTAATCGAGCGTGGCAAGACTTTAGGGCGCATCTCCATTGGTTTACTAGGCAAACATAACCTCAGCAATACTTTAGCAGCGATCGCCGTCGCCCGTTATCTTGGAGTCGAGTGGCAAGCGATCGCAGATGCCCTTCCCGATTTTGTGGGTGCAAGCCGCCGCTTTGAAGTTAAAGGTATCCAGAACGGCATTACTTTTGTCGATGACTACGCCCATCACCCTAGCGAAATTATGGCGACACTTGCTTCTGCAAGACAGCAGAATACGAGCAGTCGTGTCGTGGCGATCTTCCAACCCCATCGCTATAGCCGTACCTACCGCTTTCTCGAAGAATTTAGCCATTCCTTTACCGAGGCGGATATGGTCATCGTCACCGATATCTATGCTGCGAGCGAACCGAATGACGGCAAGATTACAGGTTCTCAGGTTGCCGAAGCGATCGCGGCTACCCATGC
Organism: Pseudanabaena sp. 'Roaring Creek'; assembly: GCF_001402795.1. Taxonomy (GTDB): domain Bacteria; phylum Cyanobacteriota; class Cyanobacteriia; order Pseudanabaenales; family Pseudanabaenaceae; genus Pseudanabaena. The sequence continues at coordinate 1,920 of NZ_LIRE01000090.1, read as the reverse complement.
CGAGCAAAACGGCAGCCAAATTCACTATTTACCAACCCTCCAAGATGTCCAATCATTTTTAGTGAACCATCTGGAGTTCGGCGATCTAGCGGTGTTTCTGGGTGCTGGTAATCTCAATCAGGCGATCGCGCCCACCATGCAAGAATTAAGCCAAAACCCAAAAAGTAATTCCCCAGTGTAATTCCTGCTGTAATTCCAATTCCCAAAATGGCAACGCCATTTTGGGAATCTCAAAGCCTTACTGGGTTTGGTGTTTAATTCACAAAAGTGTTGTCACACTTTCGTGAATTGGTATAATCCCCCATTTTTCTGCTTAATTAGCTTTACTCCCAAGCAAATGTCCCTCGCTCAAACCCACAACTCAATCCGCTCGCACGTATCCCTTGCAAACCTAACTTCGATGCGTGTGGGTGGTGCGGCTGAATACTTTACCTCGCCTCGGTCATCCCTAGAGCTGACCGAGGCTTTGGCATGGGCTAACGATCTCCATATTCCCATTACCATTATTGGAGCGGGGAGCAATCTATTAATTAGCGATCGCGGCATAGAGGGGCTAGTAATTTGCACCCGACATTTACGCGGAATTGACTTTGACACCACATCGGGGCAGGTCACCGCCGCCGCTGGTGAGCCCGTTGCCCGTTTGGCAATCCAAGTTGCCAATTATGGCTGGGCTGGGTTTGAATGGGCAGTGGGCATTCCTGGCACTGTGGGTGGATTGGTAGTCATGAATGCAGGGGCTCAGGGTGGATGTGCGGCTGATTGTCTAGTTTCCGCAGAGACCTTGAGCCTCATTGGCACAACTCAGCTAATTTATCCCCAAGCATTAAATTTTAGCTATCGGACTTCTGCTTTACAGGATGCCGAGCTACTAGTCACGGCGGCAACTTTCAAGTTCCAGATCGGCGGTAACCCCGAAGCGATCGCGGCGGACACCGAGGCAAAACTCAAAGCAAGACATACTACCCAGCCCTACCACCTACCTAACTGCGGTAGCGTTTTCCGCAATCCTTTGCCGCAATTTGCCGCCCGCCTCATTCAGGATGCTGGGTTAAAAGGCTATCGGATCGGTAATGCCCAAGTCTCAGAGCTCCATGCCAACTTTATTGTCAATCTTGGCAACGCAAAAGCTAAGGATATTTTCAGTCTCATAGAACATATTAAAACTACTATTAGCGATCGCTACGGTGTGGTACTGGAAACCGAAGTTAAAACGATCGGTCATTTCTAAAGGTATAGGGGTTGCTTGCGATCGCATTTGTCTATAGATAGATTTAACATTTAAGTATTTACATTACTCAATATTTGAACTAATCTAATTTTATGAGCGCAAGCTTATTTATAAATTTTCATAACTCATTCATTCCCATACGGTATATTTGCAATCATGACAACAGCAGTACAGAGACGCGAAAGCGCATCTATCTGGGATCAGTTTTGTAACTGGATTACAAGTACCAACAACCGTCTATACATCGGTTGGTTCGGCGTAATCATGATCCCATGCCTATTAGCAGCAACCATTTGCTTCGTAATCGCCTTCATCGCCGCACCTCCAGTCGATATTGACGGCATCCGCGAACCAGTAGCAGGTTCCTTGCTATTCGGTAACAACATGATTTCTGGCGCAGTCGTTCCTTCCTCGAACGCGATTGGCCTGCACTTTTACCCCATTTGGGAAGCAGATAGCCTCGACGAATGGCTATACAACGGTGGTCCTTACCAATTGGTAATTTTCCACTTCTTGCTCGGTATTTTCTGCTACATGGGTCGTGAATGGGAATTGTCCTACCGCCTCGGTATGCGTCCTTGGATCGCCGTAGCCTACTCTGCACCAGTAGCCGCCGCAACCGCAGTATTCTTGATCTACCCAATCGGACAAGGATCCTTCTCTGACGGTATGCCTTTGGGTATCTCTGG
>NZ_LIRE01000089.1 GCF_001402795.1 Pseudanabaena sp. 'Roaring Creek' | reverse complement strand
TAACTTGAAAACCCTTACTAGGTTTAGTTTTTAATTCACAAAAGTGTTGTCACGCTTTCGTGAATTAGTATAAATTCCTCGTGATAAAAAAAGGGAAGGGCAGCGCTTAGCGCTGCCCTTCCCTTTTTTTATAGGAACAGCCACATTAAAATTATGCCTAAAATCGATCCTGCCACAACTTGGGCAGGGGTATGCCCCAATAATTCCTTGAGGGGATCGTGTTCTTCTTCAAAAACTTCTACCATAATTTGATTGAGAACCTTTGCCTGCTTGCCTGCGGCGCGGCGGATGCCTGCGGCATCATACATCACAATAAAGGCAAAGACTGTAGCGATCGCAAATTGTGGCGTATCCCACCCTTGGGTGCGTCCAATCCCTGTCGCCAGCGCCGATACTAAAGCTGAATGGGAGCTAGGCATACCACCAGTTTCAAATAGCACCTTAAATCTAACTCGTCGGAATTGGGCTAATTCGATAAACAACTTGAGTAGTTGCGCTGACAAACTGGAACATAGAGCAATTAGCAGAACTTGATTATCGAGGATTTCGCCAACAGGATGGATGTTCATATCAATTGCAAAAATTAAGGTCAAGAAGTAGTTTGAGAATTAGGTCTAGTTTTTTCGAGCAGTGATGTAATCGGCAAGTGCCATTAGAGGTAGAGCCGCATCGCCATAACTGACCAATTGAGCTTTAGCCTGTTCCACTAGTTCCTGTGCCTTTAGCTGGGAGGCTTCGATGCCCCACAAACTAGGATAAGTGACTTTTTGGGCGACAAGATCCTTGCCAGCCGTTTTGCCAAGTTGCTCAGAAGTCGCAGTAATGTCTAGAATGTCATCAATGATTTGAAAAGCTAAACCAATGTTATTAGCATAGGTGGATAACCGCTTGATGTCAGTATCATTTGCACCCGCCAACAATGCACCACAGATGACACAGGATTCGAGTAAGGCAGCAGTTTTGTGGATATGGATAAAGGTTAGTATTTCTGCTGTCACATCAGACTTACCTTCACATTCTAGATCGACAACCTGTCCGCCAACCAAACCTGTCGCGGCAACTGCGTGACCGAGATGGGCGATCGCCTTTAAAATTCTTTCCGCAGGTACACCCCTAGTCTGCTCAGCTATAAATTCAAAGGCGTAAGCTAGTAAAGCGTCCCCCGCCAAAATTGCGATATCATCACCATACACCTTATGGTTTGTGGGTTTGCCGCGTCGAAAGTCATCGTTATCCATGGCGGGCAGATCATCATGGATCAATGACATTGTATGTACCATCTCCATCGCGCAGGCAGTGGGCATAGCGGCAGCGATATCACCACCCAATAACTCATGAGCAGCCAGACATAGGATTGGACGTAAGCGCTTGCCACCAGCCATCAGCGAGTAGCGCATCGATTCATAAATTTTTTCAGGATAGGTAACGGAAATCGAAGCGTCAAGTGCGGCTTCGACCTCTTGTTTGAGATCGCGCAAATACTTATCTAAATTAAATGAAACCGTTTGAGATGATGTTTCTGACAATGTTTGGGGCATGGCTTAGCAATGATTTCGACAGGTTTTTGACAGGTTTTTGACAGTGTGTTCAGTTGTTTCCAGTTATTTCTAGTTATGCAATGTCAGAAATTTAGGCAAAACTTCTGACTGTATCCAGAATGTAATCCAGAATGTATATTATGCAACGACTTGCGATCGCTACCCTAAAACTTTATTGATTTCCCAACCCACCTTCAGCAAACTTGCGGCGATAACTCCAAACGGTATTATGCAAAAGCATGGTCACGGTCATTGGTCCCACGCCCCCAGGCACAGGGGTAATGTGAGAGGCAATTGCAGCAATATTGTCATAGTCCACATCCCCGACTAAGCGCGATTTACCGAGATCGTCCGTAACTCGGTTAATACCGACATCGATCACTACAGCGTCGGGTTTGACCATATCTGCGGTCACAAATTCAGGACGACCGATCGCGGCAATTACAATATCTGCTTTACGGGTAACTTCGGCAAGGGCTTTTGTACGAGAATGGGCGATCGTGACGGTGGCATTTTCTTCTAAAAGCATGAGTGCTAGGGGCTTGCCGACCAGAATGCTACGCCCAATGACAACGGCATTTTTACCCGCAATATCTATGTTTGCCTCGGCTAACAATTCCATTACCCCCGCAGGCGTGCAGCTCCGCAAGCCCTCTTCACCACGGACGAGTCTACCTAAGTTATTGGGATGCAAGCCATCCGCGTCTTTATCAGGATCGAGACGGTTTAGTAGGGCAACCGAATCCAAATGATCGGGCAAAGGCAACTGGATCAGAATGCCATCTACGCGATCGTCCTTATTTAATTCGTCAATAATTTGCTCTAGTTCTGCTTGGGTGGCGCTGGCAGGTAAATGCTTGCCGAAGGATGTAATACCTGCTTTATGACAGGCGGTTTCTTTGTTCTTGACATAGGCGGCACTAGCGGGATTATCCCCTACCATCAAAACCGCTAGTCCTGGAGGACGACCGTATTTTGCTTGCAACTGCGCGACTTCATCAGCGATCGCCTTTTGCATCTTCTTCGCTAGGGCTTTGCCATCGATAATTTTTGCCATAAACTGCTATGAATTTTTCTCTGCGATTCGTTACCCACTATCTATACGATTGTAACGCTTGATGGGAGCCCCCCGTAACACACATATTCCGTATCAATCATCTATAGCTGCCGTACCATCGGCAGCTACCACAAAGATGAGTGGCGGCGCTTAGCGCCGCCACTCATCTGGTTATTCTGAGGCGTTTTATTTATCCTGAGGCTTTTTAACGACGCGATTAAGATATTCCTTAGCCTTAGTAAAAGCGTATTTAAACTTATCGCCAATGGTTGGTTGGGGAAGAATCGCAACAGTTATCTCTTCATCAGGAAATTCCTTCAGCCGATAACCATATTCCAGATCATCCTTGAATTTCCGCAGAACGGGATACAAACGGATGGCTCCTTTTAATAATTCTGCTTCCTGTTGAAAAATGGCGTGACTGATTTGGTTGCTACGCTGCACCGCCATCGAACCTGCGGGTACCCACTCTTTGCCCTTGATACGGACAAAAACATTGAACTCAGGTAAACCCTTATCCTTCATCTCGTCGTATTTATTGGCGGCAACTTGGTGCTTGTTTGGCGCTTTCTTCTTTTTTTTGTCCTGTCCCGAACCTTTACCAAATCCTGAAACTTTAGTCATAGAAAATATTTCACCCTGTGTTTTAAAAAGATATTTTTATAAGTGTGTAAAATTTAACAAATTTTATAGTTAACAAAAGTTTACATGAGTCACTAACCACAACACAATCTTTTTAAGAATTAACCGCTTGGGAATGATTTACGCGCACCTATAGCTACAGTCACTTGAATTAGGAAAAATTAAATCCCAAGGATTGACTGGCGGCGCTTCGCGCCGCCAGTCAATTCTTGGGATTTATGACCTAGCACATTTGGCGATCGCTATATATTTCGCTAGGGCTTGATGTACTTATAATGAGTTAGGAGTTTCAGGATCTGCATAATGGCTTACTGGCTGCTTAAAAGTGAACCCGATGTTTATTC
>NZ_LIRE01000088.1 GCF_001402795.1 Pseudanabaena sp. 'Roaring Creek' | reverse complement strand
TATAGCTGTCGCCAAGTGTACTAGGACATAAAACCCAAGAATTAATTGGCGGCGCGAAGCGCCGCCAATTAATTCTTGGGTTTTGATTTGTCCTAATTCAAGTGACTGTAGCTATAAAAGTTCTGGAGAGAGATTGTAATGATGAGGCGATCGCCCAAATTTTTGCCAATTATTTTCCTATAGGCGCATAAGTAGGATGATTATGTGTAACAATTGTAGATCGCACTTTTAAGTAATCTCACAACTAAAAAAATGGCTAAAAACAAAGGTGTCCGTCTCGTTATTACGCTAGAGTGCACCGAATGTCGCACCAATGCCAATAAGCGCTCCCCTGGTGTATCTCGCTATACGACCATGAAAAATCGTCGTAATACCACTGCAAGATTAGAACTCAAAAAGTTCTGCCCTCATTGCAACTCCCATACCGTTCACAAAGAAATCAAGTAGTCCGTTAAATCCAATCACCAAAACCGCATAATCCCATCATGGCAATGAATTCTTCTTTTTATCGTAAGCGCCTCTCTCCGATCGCGCCTGCTGCCAAAATCGACTATAAAGATGTCGAATTACTGCGTAAGTACATCACCGAACGTGGCAAAATTCTTCCTCGTCGCATTACAGGTTTGACTGCAAAGCAGCAACGTGCTTTGACAACTGCGATTAAACAAGCTCGCGTTGTTGCGCTATTGCCCTTCATCAACAAAGAAGGTTAAAAATTTATAAAAAAGAGTCGCTTCGCGGCTCTTTTTTTGTTAGGCAGGGTCAGCCAAAACGCGATCGACATATTTGCGCCTTTTTTACTAGTTTGAAATGGGTATTTCAGAATTCATCCGCCATTAGCTGACCATTGTCGAAAAATTAACTTAGGCACTGTTCGATGACAGCCATAACCGATCGCGATAGGCTGTCGAAGTCGTAACCACCCTCTAAACCAAATAAAATTTTTGGGGTTACTTCTAGACATAGCTTGGTGAAAGTGCCAAAGTCTTCTGGCTTTAGCAAAATGCTCGCTAAAGGATCGTCGGCATTAGCATCAAATCCCGCACTTACGATGAGGAGATCGGGTTGAAATTCTTGCAGAAATGGCAAGATCTGATGATTGAAAACAGGCAGATATTCGGCAATTCCCGAATTTGCGCGCATCGGAATATTTAAAATATTGCCGTGATTGCCCGTTTCCTCCTTGCGTCCCGTCATGGGATAAAAAGGTGATTGATGCGTAGAAATATAGGCAATATCGGGACGATCCCACACGGCATCCTGCGTACCATTGCCATGATGCACGTCCCAATCAAGAATAGCAACCCGATCTAGATGGAGCCGATCGCAGGCAGATAGAGCCGCGATCGCCGCATTCCCAAATATACAAAAACCCATACCAGATCGGTCGCGTGCATGATGTCCTGGAGGGCGAGCCAGCACAAAGGCAGGGCGACCTGAATCCAGAACAAGATTTACGCCATCGAGCCATGCACTTACAGCTAAGAGAGCCACATTGTAGGTTTGGGCTGAGGCAATTGTATCTCCATCAATATGCCCGCCACCACGCTCAGTAAGTTGTCGCAAGGCATCAATATATTCTTGAGTATGAAATCGTCGGACTTCCTGCAAAATATCAAAGCCACTCCGACTGAGGCAGTCGATCGATGTCGGTTCTAACCAATCTAGTTGCGAAGCGATCGCTGAATTTTTAAGGTGGTCAACTATAGCAGTAAGACGACCCGCTTTTTCAGGATGATAAATACCCGTATCATGCTCCAAAAAACGTTTGGAATAGACAATCGGGAATTTATTGGTAGATTTTACAGAAATTGAAAGGTTATTTGAAAACATACGTACTTTTGCTGATCGGCAAATCAATGAATAGTTGTTGTCTCCATAGAGACTAGCGTTATACTTTTAAAATTACAGATTTGATTGAAATCTTTTATAGTTCCACAGTAATTTTACTTGGGTTTTTCCTGTGGTCGATCCTTCTCAACCAACACATCAGTCAAATACTGAGATGTTAGCCGTACCAAAAGAGCTGGTACTATCCATCCAAGAGATTATTTATCTCTATAAACACCATAACCAGCAAAATATATTAGATTCTTTGGCAAAACTAATTTCACTTGCCAAAAAATACGAAGATATTCCCTTATCAAAAAGTCTAGCGCTGCCAAGCTATGCGGATGATTCAGAAGATGAGAGCGATGATGACTTTATTAAAAATTGGGATGATATTTTTAATGTCAAAGTCTATATTGATACCGATATCTTTGGGGAATTGGATCCGCGCCCTCCAGCCCTAGTAGAGATAGATATAGATAATGTCAGTAATAGTGAAACCGTCGTTCAGCATACCGAAGCAACTGAAATTTACGTTCAGGCTTGGAAAGAACTAGCCCAGAGTATTTCAGCACTACCCGAAGACCTATTTACGCGACTATGGACAACCGCCGAAATTGCAAAAATCTTGGAATGTTCGCCTAGTAGCCTAAGGCGATCGCGTAGGACTGGGCGATTACCGATTAGGATCAAAGACTTTATTCTTGACTGTATTTCCCACGATGGTAAGCGGAGTTTGTGGTTTGTGCGCCCATCTTAATGATTACTTGGCAATGCACTGCTAAGATAATCATGACTAAATAATGATTTTTAAACCTATTTTATCAACTACAGATTTAGATGTCTTCTCAAGACTTAACCAAACGATTTTTCGCAAGTAAAATATCCATCTATTGGTTACTGCTGATACCTTTTGTTTGGCAATTAATCGGGCTATCGATCGTTAGTAGTTATTTGTTTTTTGGTAATAACGGTGAAGTTGCAAAGCTCCTGCAAAATAGCAATCCCCTAAATAATTCACCAAATAATTCACTAAATAACCCCATCGTTTTATTTTTGGGGCTGAATTTATTGATATCCGTAGGGCTAGTATTTGTAATAGTTAAAATTATCCGCCCATATCTAGAACTGAATATAGCAAAGAAAAACTCTTTACCAGATTGTCCCACCTTATCTCATAATCTTGAGAATCGCCAAAAGATCGAAGATGACTTGAAAGATAGTCAAGCCAAACTTAAAGAGGCTTATATGGAGCAGAGCACCTTGCTGAGTGCCATGACCGATGTGGTACTAGTCCGTAATGCTGAAGGGCGATGTCTTAAGATCGCCACTACCAAAAATGTCAACTTAAAAGGGACTCGCGAGCAAGTTCTGAGTAAATCGATCTATGAAGAGCTGCCAGAGAATGTCGCAAATCTTCTTTTAAGCACAATTCAAAAAGCCTTAGCATCTAAGCAAATCATCAATTGTGACTACAGTCTGGATATCGACGGTAGAGAAGTATGGTTTGCATCCAATATTTCTCCCATATCTGATGATACCGTCATTCAAATTTCAAGGGATATTACGGAACGGAAGCTATCGGAAATGGCCCTTGCCAAAGCAAAAGAAGCGGCAGAAGCAGCTACCAAAGCCAAAAGTGAATTTCTCGCGAATATGAGCCATGAGATTCGCACACCAATGAATGGAGTTTTGGTCATGGCGCAGTTATTGGCGACTACGGAACTGACTGAAGAACAGGAGGAATTCGTGCAAACGATTCTGGAAAGCGGGGATGTCTTATTAACGATTATTAATGATATTCTCGATTTTTCTAAGATTGAATCGGGAATGCTGAAAATTGAGAAAAGAGCCTATATTTTAGAAGAGATTATTAGTTCAGTTAATAGTTTGCTGAGGGGACAAGCTAGGGATAAAGGGATTGACTTACAGCATACGATTCACCCCGATGTGCCTTGCCAAGTAATTGGCGATAGCTCTCGATTGAGACAAATTCTGATTAACATCGTAGGGAATGCGATCAAATTTACGCCTCAAGGCAATGTATCAGTTATGGTTAATGGAAGTTCCTTAACTGAGAACGATCAATATGCCCTTCAATTTGCAGTAACGGATTCAGGCATAGGAATTACTGGGGAGCATATTGTCAGCTTATTTCAAGCTTTTACCCAAGCAGATACTTCGATTAGTCGTAGGTATGGTGGTACGGGTTTAGGTTTGGCGATTAGCAAACGTTTGGTGGGGCTAATGGGAGGGACAATCTGGGTTGAGAGTTTTGGGAAAGTAGGAGGCGATCCTCCTGACAATTGGAAGTCAAGTTTAGTGACGCAGGGAGCTACATTCTATTTTGTAATTCATGTGGGTATAGATTCCCAAATTGGGCAGTGATCAGGAAAGGATGGGCAGCGCGAAGCACCGCCCATCCTTTCCTATTTATAGCTACCGAACTGGATCAGGACATAAAACCCCAAAGAGAGTTGACGCGCGGCGCGCGTCAACTCTCTTTGGGGTTTTAATTTTGTCCTAACAAAACTGGCGG
>NZ_LIRE01000087.1 GCF_001402795.1 Pseudanabaena sp. 'Roaring Creek' | reverse complement strand
AGAGCGTACCGCCCGCGTAGCGGGCGGTACGCTCTTCTAGGGTTATGCCTAGCTATAGGTTGTGAAACCCCTATATTGTTGTGTTCCATGCGATCGCAGATGCGGATAAGATTGTGAAGTTCTTCAGCGATCGATAGCGATCGAGTATTGTATGGATTTTAAAAGCATTATTCGCGATATTCCCGATTTTCCGCAAGAAGGCATCATTTTTAGAGATATCACGCCTTTACTAGCTCATCCTCAAGGTTTAACAGCAATTATTCAAGGATTTCAAACTAAATTTGCCGAATTAAATATTGACATCGATGCGGTGATTGGGATTGAGTCGAGGGGATTTATCCTCGGCGCACCACTAGCGATGCAATTAGGGGCAAGCTTTATCCCAGTTCGCAAGCCTAAAAAATTACCATCAGCCGTATTTCGCGTTGAATATGCGCTGGAATATGGAACCGATACGCTAGAGATTCATCAAGATGCGATCGGGGCAGGAAAACGAGTAATCATCATTGATGATGTGATCGCCACAGGGGGAACAGCGGCGGCTACCGCTAAATTGGTCGGGCAAACTGGAGCGAAATTAGTAGGTTATGGATTTTTAATTGAGTTGGATTTTCTTAATGGCAGAAAGGCTTTGCCAGAGGTTCCAATTGTTTCGTTAGTTAACTATTAAGTAGTGCTGCTGTCTACTGTATCAGAACAGTCCAAAAGAGGGTTGCCGCGCGGAGCGCGGCAACCCTCTTTTGGGATTTGGTATTACCAGTCAAAAGCTGTCAGCAAAGACTTGGTGATCAAAACCCCTAGGAAACCAACAGGAACGAACCACCGTAGATATCTGACGAGTTCGGCAACGATAAATCTGTCCATCCTCTTGGCTACATCGGGATTAAATAGCGTGATCGACAAAAGTACTGACACAAGCTGATAAGCATGACCTGTAGTGAATACCTGAGATACTAGGCTATTGCTGCCAAGCCAAGGATATCGCACGGAAAAGGTAAAGGTAAGCGCTACTAGCGCCAAAATTGAGCCACTCCAAGCAACCAGACGGGGCGATAAATCAACATTTGCACAGAAAGTGAAGATCGTGGGCACGATCAAGGTCAAGAGGAAGGGAGTGAAAATGGAGCCTAGAATTGCGTTAGGTATGCGCTTAATCGTTACACGCGCCTCAATCTGGCGCAAAAATGCTCCATTCCAAGCACGGGTTTGGGAAATGTTAAAACTGATGCCCTGCGGATTCCACCCATTAATCTTGAGTTCGGGATCAAGCCCTGATTCGTTGATATCATCTTGATCCTGAGATAGCGAAATCTGATTGCTGTTGTATTTAGATGACAGCATGGCTACTAACAGTGACTGGGTGTCAAAAGGGAAAGCATCTAAATTTAATTTGCTCTCGAAGGTCGCCTTGACTCGCTGGATCAGTTCCACTTCGCCATCATAATGGATGAATAGCCCTGGGGAAATCTGGGCATCTTTTTCGATGATGTTGGTGATTTTAATCTGAGGATTCCAGATCGTCGCTAACTTTGCGACAGCGGCTTCTTGCCCAAACTCCAATCGATTTGTTCCCATCTCGCCAGTATCGAAGGCTAGACGCGGATCGTTCCACACATATCTAAGATCGAATTGACTCTCAAAGGTATTGGTGGCTTCGTTAATTTTGTTGATGCTATTTACGAACAAAGACACTCCCACTCGCATTGGCAAGGCAACGTTGGAAGGGAAAGGCACAAGATTATTCATCCCTAGAGGGTTTGCCGTCGAGGTGGCAGGCTTTTTGGCGCTGTCTTTGACTACTGGGGACTTGGCTGCATCATTATTACTAGTATTACTAGTTTGATTATTACTGGTTTGATTATTACTGGTTTGATTAGTTACAGATGCATTGTTTACTGACGTTTTTGCAGCATCATTATTTGCCGTTTCGGGATTAGATTGAGCAAAAACGGCGATCGCCGATGGGTTTGTCACCGAATCAAAGTAAGTAGCCAAGCTAAAGGAAAAGCATAGTAAAAAAACGATCAGTACAGGAAATAGCGAAAATTTTTGAGGTTTACGCATTTTGCGACTCCTTGTACCCATTCCGATCATTATCGCTAGCTTGAAGGGTCTGGAGCGATCGCGCCATGTCGCCAATTTCATCCTTACGGACTGACAAATCCTCTAGGTCAGAAGATGGCTTGCCCTCGGCAAGCTCCTTACTTGCATTAGCGATCGCCTCAAAGGGTTTGAGCAACATGGCATTGACCACAATTAGCAACGCCCCTGTAAGCAACACTATCTGCAATGCCGCCATGGCGATATTGCCCGTGAGCGCCCATCGCTGCTGGATCTGAAATTCACTAAAGTCTCGAACGGCAACCACCGCGCCAATGCGTTCACCTTTGTAGTCCAGCACTGGTACTAACACCAGTCCATAATCATTGCCATTTAAGGTGATGAGTTCGGTGGAAACATCGCGAACCTTGGCGAATATTGCAGGAGATAACAAGGGTTTGAGCGCTGTCCAGTCAGTGACTTCAACGGCTTGGTAACCACCCACAATCCGTTCATTATCGGGACGCGGGATCAATTGGGCGACCTCGGTCATCAATTTATCATCGATGAATACACCTACGTCAAAGCCAGTATTCGTCTTGGTTTGCGTCAGTACCGATGAGAAACTCAAGCCGATTTCAAAGCTACCGATTAGTCCGTCATCGTCTTTGACGGGATAGACTGCGCGAATGCTCAGTCCACGACGACCGATCTCCATGCCTCGTTGGGGTTCGCCAGTCCGATTGGCAACGAGAACCATCTGACGGAATCCACTCAAGTCTTCGCCATGTCCGTCTTTGAGGGCATAGATACGGAGAAAAGAGGATGCGGGAGGCAGGATAAACTGTCCTTCCCTTACCCCAAACTGATCGCGCTGGACGATCATCGCTGGCAACAAACGTGCGGCGATCGCATCGCGGTCTTTGGTGCGAAAAGCCTGTTTGATAGATGGCAAAGATGCCACCAATGAGGCGCGGGCGGAGGCTTTGTTAATTTGCTCGTTGATGTTGCTTTGGATTAGGGTAGCTGTGGTATTCAATTCGCGTTTTTTGGCACTTTCGATCATGGAATTGCTCGCCCCAAAGCCCGAATATGCCGATACAACTGATGTGGTTATGGCTACCATAAACAACAATAGTTGAGATTTCCACTTGATATTCATAAACTCTTGACAGCCATCCAGCTGGAGGCTGATGAAATTTTTAGTTGTTAATTTTTTACAGGTCTAAAATAGCAGCAAGGTGGCAGCATTAGGTACTGCTAACTTGCTGGTGATTTTAAACCAAGCGATCGCTATAGGTAATTGCAAAAGAGGCGATCGTGACGATCAAAATTAAGGGATAGATGATCCAAGAAGCCAAATTTAAGTAGTTAAAAGCCTTCTTATGTCCCTCTTTGTCCAATTTAGTACCGATGACCGTAACCAAAATTGGCAGTAGACAGAGACAGAAGTAGACATAAAATACATACTCCATCGCCACGGTATAGCCGACTTCGGGTAGTTGGTTGTTAAAAGATAACAGCAACACAATCCCCGACAACAATGCTGAGGCGGGAGCCATTGTACGGGGCACAAACATTGAATAGGGGAAAAATAAACAACAGTAGGTTAAGAGAGACAGTAAAATCAACGGCAAGACATTCTTGGAGAGAAACACTAGGGTCTTGCGTTGAAAGGTCATCCTAATGCTCAATCCAGGATACTCAATCTGGGCATTGGACTGAAATAAATCGGGATCGCCTTGAGTGGAAGTGCTGCGGGATGCGTCTTGGAAATAGGTAATATCTTTAAAATTCCAAAGTTGTAGTCCTTGAAAGGGCTTGCGCTCGACATCTTTAGGTCTTGGCAGTTTCAAGCCCACGGTATCGATCGCATAAATCAAGCGTTCTGTCGAGAGATTGGGATTATCAAAACGCAAGTTTAACTTCTGCGAATCAAAGGGATAATCGCGAAAATCAAAGGCATTGCGAAACTCTCCCCGTACGCGATAGAGCCGATAGTTTAAGCCATTGACGACCTGTGCTTTGATGGGAGCCTTACCGTCAAATACGGGCGCAGTGGGATTAACACTATTGCTCACTGCATCGGGGAACTGAATCTCTGTTGGTTCATCATTGCCACTATAGCGGAACCATATATAAAAATCGGCGGTAAATGTCGTCTTATCAATTCGATTCAGCTTATTGATATCCATGCCCGCATAAACTACGCGCTGCCGCCAAAAATACTGATCGCCCGATTGCACAATACTACCCGCTTGGATTTCTTTCGGTAAATTAAGCCTTTCAGGATTCGAGATCGGCGTAAATTGTTGATTGGCAGAAATCAACTTTTGATTTTGGAATTGGGCAAGGCGCACAGGCTGATCGCTATTGCGATCGCTATTGAAGTACAACAGTCCTGTTAAGCCCCTTATGCCAACTTTGCGGTTGTTGAGTTTTGCCAAGGCATCGCGCACCAGATCGCGATCGCTGTTTAGGCTCGCCGTTGTTAAAGCAGGATTAGCTTTACGAATCGCATCTACCGCGGCGATCGCCGCCTCATAGAATTTTGCTCCTAAATAGGAAGGAGTTTTGTTATAGGTTTTTTGGTAAGCAGCTAGGAAGTCTTGGGCATCAGCTCCCGCACTATCAAACAGAATTGGCAAGGGGACATACATACCTTCGGTAAAGAATCCTGGATTTTTCTTTTCCTCATCATATTTGTCAAACCGTTTGGCAAAGGATTCTCGACCTAGAGCTTGTTCACCGAGAAGAGAATTTTTTAAACCCTTTTGTTTGAGGGCAACTAGAAAATCTTCCGCAACATCTTCCTTGGAGGTGGTTAAAAATAAAATTCCCGCTTCAGGCTCGGCGGCGATTTCATTGACGATTTGCTGGACTGAGGCTTTGCGGTTATTGGGATCGGAATCGATCGCCCATATTTTCTGAATTTTGCCATTACCATTGGCTTCAAAAGCAGATTTGATGACTTCCGATTGAGTCTGCTCGTTTTTACTAGCTTTGTCATAGATTACGCTCGCAGTTTTGAACTGAAGTACTTGCTGGGCATAAATTGACAAGGTTTTGGCAAGGTCGGGATTAGTATAAATAATCCGAAAATAATAGGGGCGATCGCTTGTAACTTTGGGATTATTTGCCGTCCCAGTAATCGCTGGTAATTTGCGTTCTTGGTAAATACTGCCAGCAGCGATCGAGGCATCAGAAGAGCGATGCCCTAAGACCACCAATGCATCGCTTTTAGCAATATCGTTAGCAACTTGAATTGCACCATCAGCATTCCCCTTGTCATCAAAAATATTTAACTTAAGTTGACGACCATTGATCCCGCCATCACGATTAGTGGCATCAACATACAGCTTGATACTGTCAACTATTTCCTGCCCCCCACTAGCCCCATCTCCACTTAGGGGGGCAGCGACCGCAATCGAGATTGCACCGCCTTCGGCTCTCAAGCCTTGGGCAAACAGACCATTGAGTGACATCGCCACCAAAAGTGCAGTTAAGGCGATCGCCCAAAACCTCACAACTGTTTTACGCATGAAATTACAGCCGTCCTCTTTAGAAATTGCCTATTATTTACTAGAGATACAAATTACCACTTATATCTACCACCTATCTATCGCCAAGTGTATCAGGGCATAATATCAATTCACTGAAGTGTTGGCTCACTTCAGTGAATTAAAAAACAAACCCCAGTAATACCAATTCCCAAAAGTGTGGCTACACTTCTGGGAATTGAAAACCAAACCCAGTAAGGGTTTTAAAATCACAAAATGGCTACGCCATTTTGTGATTTGGTATAAGGTGTTGAGATTCCTAACATGACCGACGGCAGTGATTATCTTGCAATTTTAATACTGCAAGCTATAGATAATTTAAATAAAAACTACAGCTTCGACTTCGCTCAG
>NZ_LIRE01000086.1 GCF_001402795.1 Pseudanabaena sp. 'Roaring Creek' | reverse complement strand
TTTTGATTCTGGGTTTTAATTATGCCCAGCTACATAGGTTCTTGCAGATAAAAAATGTCCTACTAAAGTTATCTAGCAAAGTTATCTAGCAAAGTTATCTAGCTTCGACTTCCCCCAAGAATTGACTGGCGGCGCGAAGCGCCGCCAGTCAATTCTTGGGGTTTTAATTCACTGAAGTGTTGTCACACTTTCGTGAATTGGTATAACCTTGGCTGAACGGAGTCGAAGCCACAGGTACTTTAACTACTAACAATAAAAACTGTGGTGCAAACGCGGCTTGCGCCATAGTTTTTTGGGATTATGTTTAATTTCGCTCGGCTACTTATCCAAAAAGTGAAATAGTTATAAGTATGATGTTAATTACAATGGGAAAAAATGCAAGAACGCGATGAATCTCAACGGTCTGTAAAGACTCAAGAAAAAGAATTAGCAAAAAAATTAAAATTTGCGAATAATAGTGGATTTCAGGCAGAACTCAGACGTAGGGTTGATGAACTCTTTCAAAATGGCAATCTCAAAGAACGCGATTGTCCTCAGATGTATACTAAAACCGCAATTCTGTTATTAGGCTTTTTAGGAACTTACGCAGTCCTAGTCCTTCTTGCTCAGTCTTGGTGGCAGGTTGGTATTTTATGTATTGTTCTCGGTGTGATCACCGCAGGCATCGGTTTTAGTATTCAGCATGATGGGGCACACCATGCCTATTCCAATTCTTTATGGGTAAATAAACTCATGGCGATGAGTTTGGATGTGATTGGTGGTAGTTCTTATATTTGGCATTGGAAACATGATGTCCTCCATCATACCTACGTTAATATTGCTGGGTACGATATGGATTTAGAGGTAGGAATTTTTGGTCGTCTTTCACCTGCCCATGCCCATCTCCCCTTTCATCGTTGGCAACATTATTATTTGTGGCTGCTATATGGTCTGCTAGCAATCAAATGGCATTTTTATGATGATTTTTATTGCTTGATTACAGGTAAAATCGGCGATCGCCCTTATCCTCGTCCCAAGCGGAGCAATCTTGCTATATTTTTTGTAGGAAAGGGGATTTTCTTATCGCTCGTCTTTGGCATTCCTTTGTTATTGCATTCTTTTGGGCAAGTCTTCGCAAGCTATGTATTAGTCGCCGTTACTTTAGGAATTGTCCTGAGTGTCGTATTCCAATTAGCGCATGTAGTTGAGGAGGCAAATTTCCCTGTTGCCAAAGCTTGCGTTATTGAAAATGATTGGGCTATCCATCAGATCGAGACAACTGTGAATTTCTCCCGTAATAATCCCTACGTGACATGGTTGCTTGGTGGTCTAAATTTCCAAGTCGAACATCATTTATTTCCGAATATTTGCCATATTAATTATCCAGAAGTTTCCAAGGTTGTCGAGCAAACTTGTCAGGAATTTGGCGTGAGATACAATCAGCATGGTTCTGTATGGGCGGGGTTTCGCTCTCACTTCCGTTGGTTGCGGCAGATGGGAACATGTAAATCTCTATAAATAAAGAAGGAGCGCTTTGCGCTCCTTCTTTATTTATAGCTGTCGCCAATTGTACTAGGACATAAACCCCAAGAATTGACTGGAGGCGCGAAGCGCCTCCAGTCAATTCTTGGGGTTTGATTTGTCCTAAGTCAAGTGACTGTAGCTATA
>NZ_LIRE01000085.1 GCF_001402795.1 Pseudanabaena sp. 'Roaring Creek' | reverse complement strand
TACTCCCTTCCCAGTGAAAAATTAGCGTTGCGGCGCAAAGCGCCGCAACGCTAATTTTTCACTGGGAAGGGAGTAGCGTTTTGTGATTTTAATGTTAACTAATATTAAAGAATCTCGCCAATTATGCTTAGAATCAGAGTAGGCAGTTTAAAAATGATTTATAGGCTTTTTAGCAAAACTTAGAAACGCAAACTAATGGGAAAACCGACAGGATTTATTGAGTACCTTCGCGAAGCACCAACGGAAATACCACCAAGCGATCGCATTAAAAATTGGGATGAATTTCATGTCCATATGCCCGATGAAAATCTGCGTACACAGGGCGCGAGATGTATGGACTGTGGCACACCTTTTTGCCATACAGGAAATCTAATTAGCGGTATGGCAAGCGGATGCCCAGTCAATAATTTGATCCCCGAATGGAATGACTTGGTATATCGTGGGCTATGGCGCGAGGCGCTCGATCGCCTGCATAAAACTAACAACTTTCCCGAATTTACAGGTAGGGTATGTCCCGCACCCTGTGAAGGCTCCTGTGTCCTAGGGATCACCAATCCACCTGTCACGATTAAAAATATTGAATATTCGATCGTGGATAAGGGTTGGGAAGAAGGTTGGATCATCCCCGAACCACCGACAAAGCGCACGGGCAAAAAAGTTGCCGTCATAGGTTCGGGACCCGCAGGGCTAAGCGCTGCCGCACAGCTTAACAAAGCAGGACATTGGGTCACGGTCTACGAACGCGCCGATCGCCCAGGCGGACTGCTGATGTATGGCATTCCCAATATGAAATTGGATAAGCAAAAGGTCGTGTTGCGGCGTTTGGATATCCTCGAAAAAGAGGGTGTGAAATTTATCTGTAATACCGAAGTCGGTAAGGATTTAGCCGCAGCAGATCTACTCAAAGAATTTGATGCGATCGTCCTTTGTACTGGGGCAACAAAACCCCGCGATCTAAGTATTGAAGGACGAGAGCTTAAGGGTATTCATTTTGCGATGGAATTTCTCACCGCCAATACCAAGGCAGTTCTCAATGGTAAGTCAGGGGATGGCTTTATCTCTGCGCAGGGCAAAGATGTTGTAATTATCGGTGGTGGTGATACTGGTACTGATTGCGTTGGCACATCAATTCGTCATGGCTGTACCAGCGTTGTGCAATTAGAAATCATGCCTAAGCCTCCCGAAACTCGTGCTAAGGATAATCCTTGGCCAGAATGGCCGAAGGTCTATAAGTTGGACTACGGACAGGAAGAAGCTCGTGCAAAGTTTGGTGACGATCCCAGAGCATATATCACCACAGCGACTAAAATCGAAGGGGACGAAGACGGTCAGGTGAAAGCTGTTCATACCGTGCAAGTGCAATGGGAGCGTAATGACAAAGGTCAATTCATTCCCAAGCAAGTAGCTGGTACGGAAAAGGTAATTCCCGCACAGATCGTACTGTTGGCAATGGGTTTCCTTGGACCAGAACAACCTTTACTTGATTCTCTAGGCTTAGAACGCGATCCTCGCAGTAACGTCAAAGCGAATCATGGTCAATTCACCACCAGTCTTCCTAATGTCTTTGCCGCAGGCGATTGTCGTCGCGGACAAAGTCTCATTGTTTGGGCGATTAATGAAGGTCGTGGCGCTGCCCGTGAATGCGATCGCTATCTGATGGGTGATACCGATTTACCCTAAGCCAAATTTTCTGCTGTTGGTACTCAGTAGCTGGGCATGATTAAAACCCAGCGTCAAAACCCTTAGCCCAAGCCCTTAGCCCAAGCTGCTTTTGCTAAAGGTTTTAGGGTTTTATGTTGGATTGCGCCCTGCTATTTATCGGTTCTGAAAAGCTGAGAAAACACCATAAAGTAATACCAAAGCTGAATATGGCTACGCCATTTTCAGCTTTGAAAACCCTGACTGGGTTTGGTTTTTAATTTGCAAAAGTGTTCTCCAACCTTTGTGAATTGGTATAAATATAGGGAAAAATTAAATTATGGAAAGTAATGTATCGGTCTCACCAGAGACCGTTTATGAAAACCTCAACCAACTAGATCAAGTGGATTTAACGACCAGTGCCGTTTATCGTGAAATGGCGCAAGACGTTCTTGCCAATCCTGAGGTTAACTTTAATGTGCGAGAAGCGATCGCCGATCGTTTGAATCAAGCCAACCAGCAATTAATTAATACCACCGTTAGTAAGACCGATAGTTACTAAGTAGCTAATGTAAATCGCTATATAGCTACAGTCACTTGACTTAGGACAAAGCAAACCCCAAGAATTGACTGGAGGCGCTTCGCGCCTCCAGTCAATTCTTGGGGTTTATGTCCTAGTACAATTGGCGACAGCTATA
>NZ_LIRE01000006.1 GCF_001402795.1 Pseudanabaena sp. 'Roaring Creek' | reverse complement strand
TTGGGTTTTAATTTTGTCCTAACAAGACTGGCGGTAGCTATAAATCGCTAAGCTGCATTTTCTCGTATTTCTCAAAAGGTTGATGAATCCAAGGATTGTCTGCCAAGAAATCCACGTAATAGTCGGGTTTGGCGACAGAACAAGCTTTAAACCATAGAACCGCCGATCGCACTTCGGTAATGGCAAATTCCTCATGCTCCTCGAGCCATTCGAGAATCCTCGCGAGAGTCACCCCCGAATCGACCAGATCGTCAACCAATAAAATCCTCTTGCCAAGGGTATCCGTGGTCATCGTGATGTTATTAGCGATCGTCAGCTTGCCCCGCTCCTGAAAATCTTTGCCCCCATAGGAAGAAGTCGAGAGAATTGCAAGAGGCTTGTTATATATCCGCGATAGCAAATCGCCAATGCGTAATCCCCCTCTAGCTAGACAGAGAATTTGATCGAATTCCCAATGAGACTGATAAATCTGGGCTGCCAAATCTTCGATTTTGGCATGATATTCTTCCCATGAAACGTAAAGGTCTGACATAGTAAGGGATTGAGGTTATAACCCAGAAATTAAGTGGCGATATTTTTGCCGTAGCTAATTTTTGGGTTTAGGTTAGCTACTTATAGTATCAATTAGTACAATCAATTGGACTTGTTGAAAAGTAAGGATTAGACTAGAAGTAGATGAAAATGAGATAGGGAGACAAAATCGTGGTAGCTATTACTGAGATGCCGTCTGTTGAAAAAATTGCGGAAAAAGCGCTTGAGCGTCGCCTCACGGTTCAGGTTGCCGAAATTGCCGCCGACACCACCACCATTCGATCGCTGGATTGGGATCGCGATCGCTTTGACATTGAGTTTGGCTTACAGAATGGGACGACCTATAACTCCTATATCATTCGCGGCGAAAAGCTCGCCTTAGTCGATACATCCCATGCGAAGTTCCGCGAACTATATCTCAAAACGCTTCAAGGGCTAGTCGATCCCGCGCAGATCGAATATTTAGTAATTAGCCATACCGAGCCAGACCATAGCGGACTAGTGCGAGAAATCCTAGCTCTTGCCCCGAATGTAACGGTGGTAGGGACAAAGGTAGCTTTGCAATTTTTGAACGATTTGGTACATCATCCCTTCAAGCAGCAGATCGTCAAAAATGGCGACCAGATCGATCTTGGGAAGGGTCATGTTTTGCAATTCGTGAACGCTCCCAATCTGCACTGGCCAGATACGATGATGACCTTCGATCTGGGTACATCGACTCTTTATACCTGCGATATTTTTGGAATGCATTATTGCAGCGAAGCCACCTACGACGAAGACTTACAGAAAATCACGCCTGACTATCGTTTTTATTACGAATGCCTGATGGCTCCCAATGCCCGATCGGTAATTTCCGCAATGAAACGCATGGATGAACTGCCCCAAGCGGAAATCGTCGCCAATGGGCATGGACCTTTGCTGCGCTATAACGTTAAAGAGCTGACGGAAAACTATCGCCAATGGAGCCAAGCGCAAACCAAGGGCGAAACCAATGTGGTGGTTTGCTATGTGTCTGACTATGGCTATTGTGATCGCCTCTCGCAAGCGATCGCGCGCGGGGTTGCCAAAACTGGTGTCGCCGTGGAAATGGCGGATCTCAAAGCGATCGACCTCCAAGAATTACGCGAGCTAGTCGGTCATGCCTCAGGCTTAGTCGTTTGCACTCCCCCTACAGCCAATAGCCACGTCGAAACAGCGATCGGGGCAATTCTAGCGGCAGCAAGCGAAAAACAAGTCATTGGTTTATACGAACCCCATGGGGATCGCGATTCCTCCATCGATCTGCTAAATAACAGATTTAAGGACTTGGGAGTAATTACGGCTTTTCCCGCGATTCGCGTGCGGGAAAACCCAAACGAAACCACCTATCAAACCTGCGATGAAGCGGGGACTGACTTAGGACAATTACTAACCCGCGAAAAAAATATCAAACAACTTAAAGCGATCGATGCCGATCTAGACAAGGCGCTCGGACGCTTAGCAGGTGGTTTGTATATTATTTCGGCGGCGAAGGGAGGGGCTCGCAGTGCCATGCTTGCCTCTTGGGTCGCGCAGGCAAGCTTTAAACCCCTCGGCTTTACGGTCGCCGTGGCAAAGGATCGGGCGATCGAGTCATTCATGCAAGTAGGCGATCGCTTTGTCTTAAACGTTCTCGAAGATGGCAACTATTCCAAATTGATGCAACATTTCCTAAAACGATTTGCTCCTGGTGCCGATCGCTTTGAAGGTGTGAAAACGCAAATTTCATCATCGGGAGCGCCAATTCTGACGGATGCTCTTGCTTTTATCGAATGTGAAGTGGTGAGTCGGATGGAGTGCAGCGATCACTGGGTGATCTACGCGATCGCCGAGGAGGGGCGCGTCTCCAAACCCGATGCCCTTACGGCAGCCCATCATCGTAAAATCGGCAACCATTACTAAAATAGCCAAGCATTAGCGCCACAACGCTAATCCTTGGAAAACATAGAGAGGGCGCTTTGCGCCCTCTCTATGTTTAGATTTTGCCAAAACGGCGATCGCGTTCTTGATAATCGATCAATGCGCGATGAAACTCACTGCGATTAAAATCTGGCCAGAGCGTATGGGTGAAGTACATCTCAGTGTAAGCCATTTGCCAGAGCAAAAAATTACTCAAGCGCATCTCACCGCTAGTCCGAATTAAAAGATCGGGATTATCAGTTCCTGCCGTATAGAGATGCTGCTCGAATAAGTTTTCATCAATATTTTCAGGTTTAATTTCTCCCGCTTGGGCAGCCTCAGCAATTTGGCGGCAGACCTTCAGGATCTCCCGACGGCTTCCATAATTAATCGCCACGGTGAAGTGAATCGCTTGATTATTCGCGGTTGCTATTTGCGATCGCTCGATTTCCGAGCGCAGAGACTTGGGCAAAGAATCAAGATCGCCCACAAAGGAAATACGAACGCCTTCTCGGCACATTTCCTCTAATTCATGCCGCAACATCCGCTCGAATAAAACCATTAAAAAATCAACTTCTTGGGCGGGACGGCTCCAATTTTCAGTAGAGAAGGCATAGACTGTCAAAGCCGCAATCCCCCAATCTTTGCAGCAGCGCAACAAATCCTTGAGAACATCTACACCCTGTCGGTGACCAGCTATTCTTGGCATCCCTTTTTGCTTTGCCCAACGTCCGTTACCATCCATAATTACGGCAACATGTTTGGGCAAACGATGGCGATCGAGATCTGGTGGCAAAGTTTGCAATAGCTTAGCTGTCATTTCTTTTTTGACGATTTTCGACTTACCATATTTTTAAAAATTGAACTCGACCTGAGCCAATTAAATCGCGGAACTGTCCGTCCTAGAGTCGTTGGACGATAGTTGCCTAATTTAGTTTCTAATATTTCTCGCAGTCGGCTACTAGAGATTGGACGATCTAAAATCCCATTTTCCGCGATCGCGATCGAGCCTGTTTCTTCAGAAACAACTATACAAAAACAATTTCTCACCCGATCGGTGATCCCCATCGCCGCCCGATGTCGCGTGCCAATCTCCCTTGAGGCAGCTCGCTCAGAAATGGGTAAAATCACACCAGCGGCAAGAATACGATCTTCCCGAATCAAGATAGCTCCATCATGCAAAAGGGTTGAGGTTTGAAAAATTGTATGTAGTAGCTCTTTTGATAATAATGCGTTCAGCTTCACCCCAGGCACAGAAAAATCGCGATCGTCAATAGGTTCTCCCGTCTCAATAATCATTAACGCACCCGTGCGGTTTTGCGATAACTCGATCACTGCATCGCTAATCTCTTCAATCACTGAGTCTGTCTCGACAGCCGTCCTTCGATTAGTTGTCGGTTGAATCAACGAGAGTAAATCGCCACGCCCAAGCCTTTCTAAAAATCGTCGCAGTTCTGGCTGTAAAATTACCGCCATCGCCACGGCCGCACCAATCAACAATTTGTCTAGGACGAAATTAAGCAATCGCATACCAAGGCGATCGCTCAAAACACTAGCAATTAGCAGAAAAATGATGCCTCGCACCATCAATAAGGTGCGGCGATCGTTGCTGAGAGACAACATGAAATAGATTAATCCCAATACCGCAAGGATATCGATCGCCCTCATCATGAATGCAATTGAGTTGATGTTTATAAACCACTGCATCCATAGCCCTCTCATTCACAACTGAAAAATATACACTTTACTGAGTTACTAAACCCATAAATCTTAAGGAAAGCCATGCAAAGCTTAGCTTCCCTTAAAAATTTCTCGAAAATTAGAGTGGGCAATCAGCAAAAACGCCCGTAACTACCGACGTAGTTTCTCTGGCAAGCAATCTTGACGTAATAGATCTTCGCGAGTTTCGCGTTTGATAATCAAACTCGATTCGCCACCTTCCACAATAACTGCCGCAGGCTTGGGCAAACGATTGTAATTGGATGCCATGCTGTAATTGTAAGCACCCGTTCCAAATACTACTAAAGTGTCACCCGCATTAGTTTCAGGCAATTGAATATCTTTAATTAAAATATCACCTGATTCACAATGCTTACCTGCGATCGTCACCGTTTGCGATAAAGCCGCACCCATCCGATTCGCAATCACCGCCCGATATTTAGACTGATAGGTAATAGGACGAGGATTGTCCGACATACCACCATCAATCGTCACATAGGTACGGATATCAGGAACCGTTTTGCGACCACCAATCGTATAGGCGGTAACGCAGGTCGAACCAACTAGCGATCGCCCAGGTTCGCATAATAATTTAGGTAATGGCAATCCTGCGGTAGCAAAAGCTTCGGTTACACCAGCACTAACGGTTTTTACCCATTCTTCGATACTAGGAGGATCGTCCGATTCAACATAGCGAATCCCCAAACCACCGCCAATATTGAGTTCGGAGAAATGCAAGCCATACTTTTCGCCCGCCAATGCGTACCATTGCACCATCACGCCACCAATATCTTGATGGGGTTGTAACTCAAAAATCTGCGAACCAATATGGGCGTGAATACCAATACAGTTAAGGCTAGACTCTGAAAGGAAAGCAAACACTGCGGGAATTTCATTAGGATCGAAGCCAAACTTACTGTCAATGTGACCTGTTTGGATATATTCGTGAGTATGGCATTCAATTCCAGGAGTCAAACGCAGCATAATCCGAGGCGCATGAAAACTGACGGCATCAGACTGTTCTTTAGCAAGTCGATCTAGTGTCTTGAGTTCGTGCCAATTATCCACCACGATGGTGCAGCCAGACTCTAGAGCATAGCTAAGTTCGTCAATCGATTTATTATTGCCATGAAAATAAATCAAACTCGGAGCAGCACCCGCCCGTAGCGCGGTCAAAATCTCACCTGCGGAAACAACGTCAATGCCTAACCCTTCGGAGCTGACGATCGCACATACCGCGAGACAACTCCAAGCCTTAGAAGCGTATAAAACCTGCGATTGCCCTTGATAATGCTTCGCGAAAGCATCGCGATATTGCTGACAAGCGGTTCTTAAACTGACTTCATCCAAAATATAAAGCGGCGAGCCGTATTGCTGTACTAATTCCAATACATCACAACCACCAATCTCTAGGTGATCGTGGGAATTCACAACCGCCGTTAGGGGTAAAAGTTGCTGATTTGGAGACAAACGATCTAAGCTTGATTTACTATTTTCTAACGCATTCGTCGCACTCGTCTCTGCCTTTAAACTCGTCAAAGGACTCGGTAAAACAGTAGTCATTAAGTACCAATAAAATTTTGCAATATTCTTTGAGTCTATTATAAAAAAATATCGCGCTTTCCGCTCTTAATCCCAGCCAAGTAATACCAATTTCCAAAAGTGTGGCTACACTTTTGGAAATTGAAAAACAAACCCAGTAGGGGTTTTAAAAACACAAAATGGCGCAGCCATTTTGTGTTTTGGTATAAGTTATTTCAAACTTTACGTTGCTGTAGCTGTTTGCATAAAAGGAAGAGAATGGGACGGTGCTTTGCGCCGCCCCATTCTCTTCCTTTTCGCTTAGGCTGTACTTGTTCTAAAGGCTTTGTCTCTGTTTTTTAATCCTCTAGTTTTTCTAAGTTAAGCGATCGCTGTAATTCGGTAATTTCATCTTTATGGGCGCGTACTTTTAATTTGGCATCGGGCAAAAGCTGTAAACTCACCTGCCGCTCGCGGGGAGTACCTCGCCAATAAAATACTCCAGCAATCGGTGCTAAACATATCAACCATAGCCAGAGATTTTCTAAATCGGGAATCAAAATACCTAAAACTAGTCCCAGACAAACAAAACCGATAGCGGCTAAGACTGACATAAATATTGCCAGAAACAAACTTGGTTGAACTTGACCGATCAATGTCGCCACATCTCTAGCGGGATCGATCTCTACTACTCTGTAAGCTCTTTGCCGAAAATAGTCGCGCACCTGCATCAAGAGGCGATCGTCAGTCAGTTTATCGACCGCAAAGAGAGCATCAACTGTGCGATCGCGGATCGAGCCACGTAAAAAGGAAATCAACCCCAAAAACAATAGAATTGTTAAGAATAGGGTGGAGTATATTGTAGGAATTGTTTCAGGCATTGGGGCTGAGATTTTATTGGCTTGGGATACAATCTATCAATCATTCATTATAGAGAGCAATTCTAAAAACTTCTAAGGAATGTAATTTGGGATTTTGAGACTAAGTAGCTAATCATAAGTAACTTAAAACTTAGAAGAGTGTACCGCTCGCGTAGCGGGCAGTGCGCTCTGTGGTTTTGGGTTTCAATAATGCTTAACTGCTTATCTGACCTTATAAAATACGATTTGCCATCCTTATAAATAGATCCTTAATAAATCCTTGGGAAACAATCAAAGGGATCCAAGAATTGCTATATCCTCTCGATTTTGATATAAAGATTAGCGATCAAGAGCATGACAATTAAAGCTACTTGGGTAAAAAACAACGATGACTGCATATCCTAAGGCTACCTACGTAGGCAAGTATGTTGATGACTCTTTTAAACTTGCCAAATTTTTACGAGTACTACGCAAGCGCTGGATCGTCATCGTAGCAGTCTCCGTGACTGTATTTGCAGGAAATACTTACTACACCATTACTCGAATCCCCCAGTACCGCTCTAGTGCCTCACTCCTAATCAACAACTCCACGATCCCTGTTTCCGACATTCAAGTCCCTAATGCTCCAAGCAGTGGTTTGCCAGCTAGCCCCGTTATTAACCTTGGTACAGAAATTGGCATCCTCAAGAGTCGCCCTCTCATTGAAAGTGCGATCGCCAAAATGCGCCAATCATCGGATGGCTCTTCTAAATCGATCGATGCATCTTCCGTAATCAACGGCTTGGATATTCGACCTGAAAAAGATGCCCTGATTTTGCGTCTAACCTATACGGACAGCGATCCCAAACGCGCTCGCGAGGTTTTAGGTGCGCTATCGCAAACCTATGTCGAATATAGCCTGAAAGATCGCCGCACTAAGTCCAGTAATGCCATTAAATTTATCCAAGATAAGCTACCTCAAGTTAAGCAAAAACTCGAAAAATCCGCTTTAGCCGTCACACAATTTCGGAAGACTTATAACATTGTTGACCCCGACACCTATGCAGCCGCAGTTTTTAAAATGCGTGAAGCTTTAGAAACTCAGGCGCAAGAATTGCAGATCAAAATAGCGCAATCACAACAGCAGTATGAGGCGCTGAGCCGTCAAGTTGGCAAATCGGCAGAGTCTGCGATCGGTGGGGCAATTTTGCAACAGGATCCGACCTATCAATCTTTGGTAAAACAATTTCAGGATGTGGAAACTAACTACTTCTTGGAGCGCACACGCTTTCGCGAAGATTATCCTAGCGTACTGGCGCTTAAAGATCGTCGTGATGAACTCTATCGGCTGCTAGAGGCTCGCGCTCAGTCTGTGGTAGGAGTTAAAGGAAATACGACCAATATTGCCAACGAGCCTAGTGGTTTAATCCAACAAAATTTAGCTTCACAGCTATTTGACGCACAAACAAATCTGGCAGTGAGCCAAGCCCAACTGGAGAGCATCAGAAATGCTCAGTCTGAAGTCGCGGCGGTTTTTTCCAAGATTCCTCAGATTCAGCAACGCTATGTGGAAATTCAACGTCAACTCGATCTTGATACCTCAACCTATAATAAGCTCACCGAAAAACTGGAAGAATTAAGAATTTCCGAAGCCCAAGAAATATCTTCATGGAAAATTTTAGAACCACCGCTTCTCCCAGTTCGCCCATCTTCTCCAGACATTGAAAGAAGCCTGTTCATTTCCGCCATTGCAGGCTTAGGTTTAGGAGTCTTGATTGCATTGCTTCTCGATCGCTTGGATCAACGTATCCGTGAAGTGGAAGAGGTCAGGGAAATTATAGATGTGCCACTACTTGCCTCGATTCCGATGACTGAAGTTGCCTCTCTAGCCCCCTTATTGAACCAAGGTATCTTGCCCACCAGTAGTTATTACGCCTTTAAAGAGGCCTTAAGTTCTTTGGCATTAAATTTGCGTTACCTCGGTACCGATAACATGATGAAGGTGATTGCATTCACTTCATCAGTGCCCTCTGAAGGTAAGAGTACCTTAACCTACAATCTTGCCATAATTCTCTCGTCTTTGGGATATAGGATTCTCTTAGTAGACGCGGATTTACGCAAGCCAACCGTTCATAAATTAGCGCGATTGAGTAACAAATTCGGTTTGTCTACTGCTCTAGCAACTCCCAGTCCTTGGCAAGAGCTGACTCAGGTTGTTGATGAGAAGGGCAATTTACATATTTTGACATCGGGTTCTATTCCTCCTAATCCCATGCTACTGCTAGAGTCTGTCAAAATGACTGCGCTGGTACAGGAATGGAGACAAGAATATGATTATGTTTTAGTGGATACTCCGCCTGTGATTGGAATTACTGATGCCCAATGTCTGACTTCCAAAGTAGATACATTTATCTTAGTTGCGGCAATCAACCGCTCGACTAGAAGTGGAATTTCAAGGGCTTTAGAAGTTTTAGCCTCTGCTAGAGCTAACGTTTCGGGATTGTTAATTAATATGATTGGTTCTTCTGATAGTGAATATCACTACGGATATTACGATCAGTATTATCTACATCCTTCTGAGCAAGAGAGCGATGAGGATAGTGAAGAAGATGATGAAGAGGAAGTGGAAGAGGACACTAGTTCGACAATAACTACCATCGAAGGTTCTAAGGGTAATCACTAGGGATGGTAAAGTAGAGAGCTGCCGCGCTCCGTGCGGCAACTCTCTATTCGGGTTGATTTCCTAATACCAACTCACGAAAGTGTGACAACACTTTTGTGAATTATAGCTACAGTCACTTGACTTAGGACAAATCAAACCCCAAGAATTGA
>NZ_LIRE01000678.1 GCF_001402795.1 Pseudanabaena sp. 'Roaring Creek' | reverse complement strand
GCGGCGCACAGCGTGCGCCGCAGGTCTTAGGATTTTAATTATGCTGAGGTACTTAGGGACTTGCGAGAAATCCAGACTTGCCAGAATCGTTGGGGCGGCTCCGCCGCCCCAACGATTCTGGCTTTACATTTGACATTTGGTACTTCATTAAATCACAAGTCCCTTAGCTTAGAAAGCTGTAAATTGCTAGGCACAATTAAATAAGTAGCTTGGCAACGAGAAACGACCCTGTACCTTTCTGGGTTTTAATTTTTACTGCACTGTGCTACTTAGCATAAAATAGCTAGAGATTAACTTTTATTGAGCAGGGATATTTAAAGAGGCAAAACATGGGGCAAACACTCGAAGCTGTAGCGATTGACTATCAAACAGAAAATTATCGCGATGCCTACAGTCGGATCAATGCGATCGTCATTGAGGGCGAAGCTGAGGCGCACAGCAACTATCTCCAACTTGCGGAGCTAATGCCCGAATTTAATGAAGAACTACATAGACTTGCCAAAATGGAGGATCGTCATAAAAAAGGTTTTACTGCCTGTGGCAAAAATCTTAACGTCACACCTGACATGGATTTTGCAGAAAAATTCTTTTCTGAATTGCATGACAATTTCCAAAAAGCCTTTGCAACAGGGGATATCGTTACTTGTTTGTTGATCCAATCACTAATTATTGAGTGCTTTGCGATCGCCGCCTATAACATCTATATTCCCGTCGCCGATCCTTTTGCCCGCAAGATCACCGAGGGTGTAGTCAAAGATGAATATTTGCATCTTAACTTTGGCGAAGAATGGTTGCAAGATCATTTTGAAGACTCCAAAGCTACCTTAGAGCAAGCTAACCGTCAAAACTTACCTTTAGTTTGGAAAATGTTGAACCAAGTGGAAACCGATGCCAAAGTCCTTGGCATGGAAAAAGAAGCTTTGGTTGAAGACTTCATGATTCAATATGGCGAAAGTCTTGGCAAAATTGGCTTCAACACCCGCGACATTATGAGAATGTCAGCCATGGGTTTGGTCGCTGCTTAGTAGCAATTAGCTGTTAGCTGTTAGCTTCTAGCTAATTGCCAACAGCTAATCATCTTTATTCTCAAAATTCTCAAAAAAGAAATAATTATTTCTAATATTTCTAAAAATTCTAAATAAAAAAAGCTAACAGCTAATAGCTAATAGCTAATTGCTAATAAAAAACTGGTAACTGCAATCGATGTTTGGTCTTATAGGGCATTTGACAAGTCTTGAACACGCTCAGTCTGTAGCAAGGGAATTAGGCTATCCCGAATATGCCGATCAAGGTTTGGAATTTTGGTGTAGCGCCCCGCCCCAAATTGTCGATCGCATCAAAGTTACGAGTGCAACAGGTCAACAAATTGAAGGCTTGTATGTAGAATCCTGCTTTTTGCCAGAGATGCTAGCTGGCAGCAAAATTAAAACTGCTATTCGCAAGATTCTCAACGCGATGGCGCTAGCCCAAAAAAATGATGTGGACATCACGGCTTTGGGGGGATTTTCTTCAATTATTTTCGAGAATTTTAACCTCAGTCAGATGTCGAGCGTCCGCAATATTCAACTGGAATTCAATCGATTCACCACGGGCAATACTCACACGGCTTATATCATCTGTCGCCAGATCGAAGAAGCCAGTCGCAAATTTGGTATTGACTTGGCAAAAGCGACGGTAACCGTTTGTGGTGCCACGGGAGATATTGGTAGCGCTGTATGTCGTTGGCTCGATGCGAGAACTAACATCAAGGAGTTACTCCTCGTTGCCCGCAATCAAGAGCGTTTGCAGGAGTTACAGGCACAGCTCGGTCGAGGTAAGGTTTTAGATATTGAGGAAGCCCTACCCCAGTCCGATATTATCGTTTGGGTAGCGAGTATGGCTAAGGGTATGGCGATCGATGCCACAACTCTCAAGCGCCCTTGCATATTGATCGATGGTGGCTATCCTAAAAATATGTCAACCCTCGTTCATGAAGAAGATGTCCATGTAATCGATGGTGGTATCGTCGAGCATAGCCTCGATATTGATTGGAAAATCATGAAAATCGTCAATATGACTGCTCCTGCCCGCCAACTTTTTGCTTGTTTTGCCGAGGCAATGCTTTTAGAGTTTGAAGGTTGGCATACTAATTTCTCATGGGGAAGAAACCAAATCAGCATTGAAAGTATGGACAAAATTGGTGAGGTGTCTATCAAGCACGGATTTAGACCGCTCATCAATTGATAATTAGCTTCGCGCAATTCCCTGAAGTGTGGCTTAATCCAGTAAATTAAATCAAAGATGAGTGGCGGCGCGAAGCGCCGCCACTCATCTTTGGGTTTCAGGTACAAAGCACTGAAAGCACTGAAAGCACTGTAAATTTATAAAGCTTTGAGCAATTATCTACGTATGATCCAAAAGATAGCTTTTCTGGGTTTGGGTGTTATGGGTGGAGCGATGTCCGCCAATCTTGTGAAGCGCGGCTATTCCGTATTGGGTTGGAATCGCTCGCAAGATCGCCCCACGATCGCCTCATTTACCAGTGTGGGGGGGACTCTCGCCCAATCCTTGTCAGAAGCAGTCAGCGATGCCGATGTGGTGTTTTCCTGTTTGGGAGATGTCCCCGACGTTACAGAAGTTCTCATTGGCGAACAAGGAGCCATACATTTTGTCAAGAACAATGCACTATTTATTGACACTAGTACGATCGGTAGCGAGGCGGCGAAAACAATTGGTAATGCGCTGATGCAAAGGGGGTTGCGCTTTTTAGATGCGCCAGTGTCTGGGGGAGATGTGGGCGCTCGTAATGGCACGTTAACCTTTATGGTGGGTGGCAATACCGAAGATTTGCAAGAATATCTATCCTTATTTGAAGCGATGGGTAGCAATATTAAATATTGTGGAGCGATCGGCAGCGGTCAAGCGGTCAAGCTTTGCAATCAAACCCTTGTGTCGGTCTATATGTTGGCTCTCTGCGAGACAATGCAGATAGCGGAGAAAATGGGTGTCGATCCGCAGTTAGTGGTAGATGTCTGTGGCAGTGGTGCGGCAGGCTCATGGGCGTTAACTAATCTGGGTATGAAGGTTGCCAAGGGCGATTATCAAGCAGGATTTGCAATTAAACATATGCTCAAGGACTTGCGGCTCGTTCGAGAAATTAGCCAAGAAATTCACCAAGAATCAGACGAGATCCAGAACTCGCCGATCGCCAAAGACTTTGCCGCAGCTCTACCAGCGATCGCCTTGGCTATGCAAAATTTCCAAAAGGTCAGTCAGATGGATGATGGGCAGGGAGCAGAGCAAGGCACACAAGCCATGATTCGTGCGTATAATTTATTTGACCGTAAATCTTAAATTGTTAAAAATCTATCAAACTCTGGCAAGTATGCTTTGATACAATGCGAAGCTATCCCGTAAAGATGCCTCCGCTCCTCCAGAAAAAATGCAACTGGCAAAAAGACTTCGTAATATTCAGCCTTCCTTAACTCTAGCGATCGACGCAAAAGCTAAGGCAATGAAGGCTAGTGGAATTAATGTTTGTAGCTTTAGTGCTGGCGAACCAGACTTTGATACGCCCGACCATATCAAAGCTGCTGCTAAGCTCGCCCTCGATCAAGGTAAGACTCGCTACACTGCCGCCGCTGGCATCCCTGAGCTTAAACAAGCGATCGCTGCCAAGCTCTTACGCGACAATCAATTAACTTATAAGCCCGAGCAGATCATCGTCACCAACGGCGGCAAGCATTCGCTGTACAACCTGATGATGGCTATCCTTGACGAGGGAGATGAAGTAATTATTCCCGTGCCCTTTTGGGTGAGCTATCCCGAAATGGCAAAGCTTGCCGAGGCGACACCAGTATTTGTGATTACGACTGAAGAAACTGGATACAAAATTACGCCAGAACAGTTGGAAGCGGCAATCAATCCTAAAACTAAGTTGTTTGTGCTCAATTCGCCTTCTAACCCCACAGGGATGGTTTATTCTCCTGCGGAAATTCATGCCCTAGCTGAGGTTTTGGAGCGGCATCCCCATGTTTATATCGTGTCGGATGAGATTTACGAAAAGATTCTCTATGATGGTGCATCTCATATCAGCATTGCTTCAGTCAGTCCCGCGATGTATGATCGCACCTTAATTAGTAGTGGGTTTGCCAAGGCTTACTCGATGACTGGTTGGCGTGTGGGTTATTTAGCGGGATCGCCCGATATCATTAAGGCGGCTACGATCATTCAAGGACATAGCACCTCAAATATTTGTACCTTTGCTCAATATGGTGCGGTGACTGCCCTCAATGATTCTCAAGAATGCGTAGAAACGATGCGAAAGGCCTTCGCCGAACGCCGCGATGTGATGTACGACCTGTTGACTTCTATTCCAGGCATTACTTGTCCAAAACCCGATGGCGCTTTTTATCTATTTCCCAGCATCAAATCCTTTGGAATGCCATCCCTAGATTTCTGTGACAAACTTCTGGAGGAATTTCAAGTTGCGGTTATTCCAGGAATTGCCTTCGGTCTGGATCATTGTATTCGTCTGTCCTATGCGACCAATTTAGAAACAATCCGCGAAGGATGCGATCGCATTCGTCAGTTTGCGGCAAAACTCTAAAACTTTAAGCCCATTATATAGCTGTCAGCATTCATATAAAACCCAAGAGAGATGCGGCGCTTTGCGCCGCATCTCTCTTGGGTTTTATGTCCTGATA
>NZ_LIRE01000677.1 GCF_001402795.1 Pseudanabaena sp. 'Roaring Creek' | reverse complement strand
TATAGTTGTTTTAAATAACTTGTAGACGGGCTTCGACTTCGCTCAGCCCTCGGTGTAAGCTAGCTGAGCGAAGTCGAAGCTGTAGTTTTTATTTGAATTATCTATAAAGGTTTAGTGCTAACTATTCCTAGTAAATGACATTAAATGACAGATACAGTTAGAAGTTTAGGCGAACAAGAACTGCTGAAAATTTTTCGGCAGTTTTGTAGTGCCGTGGTGGGGGATGATGCTGCTCCGATGGGGGGAACGTTGCCAGAACATCAAATGGTTGTTACCACGGATATGCTGATCGATGGGGTGCATTTTAGCGATCGCACGACTAGCCCTGAAGATGTTGGTTGGCGGGCGGCGGCAGTAAACTTGTCAGACTTAGCAGCAATGGGGGCTAAGCCTTGGGGTTTAGTCATGTCAGTAGGACTGCCCCCTGATACGGAGGTCGCTTGGATTGAAGGTGTCTATCGAGGCTTTAGTGAATGCTTGCAACGCTATGGCACGGAGCTAGTAGGTGGTGATACGGTGCGATCGCCTGTTCGGACATTATCCGTAACAGCCTTCGGTCAAGTGCCTAAGGATCGGGTCATTCAGAGACATACCGCTAAGGTGGGTGATGCGATCGCGATTACGGGTTGTCATGGACTCTCTAAGGCAGGTTTGGAAATTCTATTTAACGACGGTTTAAAAGAGAAGTTATTAACGCCCCTGAAGGTTGGTAATCGCATTCTGGCAGGGAAAGAGTTAGTACAAGCAATCTGTCGCTATCATCAGCGACCAATTCCCCGTTTTGATGCGATCGCCCTATTGAATAAACTACTTAGGCAGCAAAACTATTTAAAGGATTTTCCCATTTCGGGCATGGATAGCAGCGATGGCTTAGCCGATGCGATCGCCCAAATTTGTCGAGCTAGCCATGTTGGAGCTAAGATCTATTGGCGATCGCTACCAATTCACAGAGCGGTAAGGACTTTGGCAGGCGATCGAGCGCTAGATTGGGTCTTGTATGGTGGGGAAGATTTTGAACTGGTCTTATGTATGCCAATGGATTTAGCAGTGCAGTTTGTCAATCGATTATCTGGAGCAGTGATTATCGGTGAAGTGATTGAGGGTAATCAAATTGATGGGTTAGAAATGCGATCGGCTTTTCAGCATTTTGATTAAGTAATACCAATGTCCAAAATGGCGTTGCCATTTTGGGAATCTCAAAACCTTACTGGGTTTGGTGTTTACTTCACTGAAGTGTTGTCTCACTTTCGTGAATTGGTATAAAACCCAGAAGAGCATACCGCCCGCTGCGCGGGCGGTATGCTCTTCTGGGTTTGTGTTTTAAATCAGCATATTGACTCTCCCCTTAGGGTAGACGATGTAATTACAACAAGAGGTTTACGAGGTCAACGAAATGCTCAAAATTGGAGACTTTTCTAAGCTCAGTCAGGTGTCTATAAAGGCTCTGCGCCTCTACGACGAAATGGGATTGCTCAAGCCAATCTCCGTTGATCGCTTTACAGGATATCGCTTCTACTCTGCTAATCAATTACCTCGGCTCAATCGTATTCTCGCATTTAAAGATTTGGGATTTTCTTTGGAACAGATCGCTCGACTGTTGCAGGAAGAGATTTCCATTGAGCAAATGCGCGGTATGTTGCGGCTAAAGCAAGCCGATTTGCAGCAGCACATCGAGCAAGAGCAATCTCGACTGGTAAGAGTAGCTGCCAAACTCAAACAAATTGAACGGGAGCATGTTATGTCTGATTACGAAGTTGTAATTAAAAAGATCGAGCCGATTACCGTTGCTTCGATTCGTGAAGTATTACCCGATTACTATGCGATCGCCAAGCTTTTCCAAGAGATCTATCAGTGCCTCGCTCAACAGGGGATTACCAAGTTTGAGTATAACACTGGTATCTGGCACGACTATGGTTATAAGGATAGTGATGTTGATGGTGAAGCAGTAGTGGCTGTAACGCCTTCGGTGAAAGGTAACGATCGCATTAAAATCTACGAACTACAGGGCTATGAAGCGGTCGCCTGTTTAGTTCATCATGGCGGCTATAGCGGCTTGTCTACAGCGTATCAGCATTTACTAACTTGGATTGAGGATAATGGATATCGCTGTATCGGCGCGAACCGTGAGTTCTATATTCAAGGGGGATCTGATTATGATGAGGAATCCTACATTACAGAAATTCAGTTCCCTGTCGAGAAAATATAAATTATACCAATGCCCAAAATGGCGTTGCCATTTTGGGAATCTCAAAACCTTATACCAATTCCCAAAAGTGTGGCTACACTTTTGGGAATTGAAAACCAAACCCAGTAAGGTTTTTAAAATCACAAAATGGCGTAGCCATTTTGTGATTTGGTATAAATTGTATTAGATTGATTTTTTGTCATGACTGAACTTCCTTTATTTGATGAGTCAAGAGCGCTTGAACTTCGCAAAATCTTGCAACGCACTAGTTACGAATACTATGTGCTTGATGCTCCAACGATAGAGGATTCGGTCTATGATGCGCTCTATCGCGAATTGCAAAATCTGGAAGCAACCTATCCGCATCTGATTACCCCCGATAGTCCCACTCAGCGTGTCGGCGAAAAGCCCACAGTTCAGTTTGTCTCGGTTCGGCATCACATTCCCCTCTATAGTCTAGATAATGCTTTTACGAATGAAGATGTCAAGAATTGGCAAGACCGATGTCAAAAGGGATTGGATCGTTCGGACTTGTTGGAATTTTTGGATAGCGTTTGCGAACTAAAAATTGATGGCTCGGCGATCGCCTTAACCTACGAGCAAGGTTTACTAGTAAGGGGTGCAACTAGAGGTGACGGCACATCAGGGGAAGATATTACTCCAAATGTTAAAACGATTCGCTCGATCCCTCTCCGCCTTAATTTAGACAATCCTCCCGATCGCCTAGAAATTCGCGGTGAAGCATTTTTGCCGATTGCCGTTTTTGATGAGATTAACCAAGAGCGATCGCAGCAGGGAGAAGCTCTATTTGCCAATCCCCGCAATGCAGCAGCAGGGACATTACGCCAACTAGACTCGCGGATCGTCGCCAAACGTCGCCTTGATTTTTTTGCCTATACCATCCACATTGATCGCGAAGATTTTGCCCAAAAGAATCTACCCCAAATTTCTTCCCAATGGGAAGCGCTCGAATTTCTACAAATCATTGGGTTTCGGGTCAATCCCAATAAGCAACTCTGCACATCTCTTCAGGAATTACAAGACTATTACGATCATTGGTCAACGGAACGGCTGAAATTGCCCTATATGACCGATGGAATGGTAATTAAGCTCGATGCCTTTCCCTTACAGGATCAATTAGGATTCACACAAAAAACTCCGCGCTGGGCGATCGCTTGGAAATATCCTGCCGAGGAGATGCCCACAGTCATCGAAGCTGTCACCGTGCAGGTGGGACGCACAGGCACTCTCACCCCCGTTGCGGAATTACGCCCCGTTTTGCTAGCAGGGACAACTGTTTCGCGAGCGACTTTACACAATAGCGATCGGCTAGCCGAGCTAGATCTACATATTGGCGATACGGCGATCGTCAGGAAAGCTGGAGAAATTATTCCTGAAGTGGTGCGGATATTACCAGAATTGCGCCCCGATCGGGCTGTCCGTTTTGTGATGCCGACCCATTGCCCTGAATGCGGTCAACCCGTAATTAAGCCCGAAAATGAAGCGGCAACCCGTTGCGTAAATGGAAGATGTCCTGCGATCGTGCGAGGGGCGATCGAACATTGGGTTAGTCGCGATGCGCTGGATATTAACGGCATCGGTGAGAAGTTAGTCAGGCAATTAGTAGGGGAAAATCACATTACTTCCATTGCCGATCTCTATGATTTGACCAGTGAGAAATTGCAGACGCTCGATCGCATGGGTCAAAAATCTGCTGACAAAATTATTGCGGCGATCGCTCAATCTAAAACCAAACCTTGGGCGCGAGTGCTGTATGGCTTGGGTATTAGACATGTGGGTAGTGTTAACGCTCAAAATATTACGGATAATTTTCCTAATGTAGAGTTATTAGCTCAAGCTAGTCCCTCAGCGATCGCTTCTATCTTTGGCATCGGTGAAGAAATCGCTCAATCCCTTTATGAATGGTTTCGTAAAGAAGAGCATCAGGTTTTGGTGCAACGCCTGCAATCGTCAGGATTGCAGTTTGTGGGCGAACAGAAGGAAAATCGCGCGATCGCTATTAATCCTAATATTGCGGGTAAAACCTTTGTGGTGACGGGAACATTACCAACCCTCAAACGCGATGAAGCCAAGGAGCTAATTAAGTCGGCTGGGGGAAAGGTTACCGATTCGGTCAGTAAAAAAACTAATTATCTCGTTGTCGGTGAAGATGCAGGCTCCAAGCTAGACAAAGCCCAATCCTTGGGGGTGACATGCCTCTCCGAGGTGGAATTGCTAGCATTAATCAATCGTTAATACCAATTCCCAAAATGGCGTTGCCATTTTGGGAATCTCAAAACCTTACTGGGTTTGGTATTATACTAATTCACAAAAGTGTTGTCACACTTTCGTGAATTAGTATAAGAAACCATTTAAGAATTGGATAGATCCCCCCCAGCCCCCCTTAAAAAGGGGGGAGAATTAAATTCTTCCCCCTTTTTAAGGGGGATTGAGGGGGATCTCTTAGAGTTTTTGACCGC
>NZ_LIRE01000084.1 GCF_001402795.1 Pseudanabaena sp. 'Roaring Creek' | reverse complement strand
CAGAAGAGCATACCGCCCGCTACGCGGGCGGTATGCTCTTCTAGCTACTTACCGAAATTTGATTATGTCTTGGCTGGAATGGATAAGATATTAATTAATGGCGAACACATTAAAGTCGTCACGATCGCCATAATTACCATGATCGTAAATAGAGTGGGTGTGATTAATCCCTGCTCCAGACCGATATTTAAAATAATTAATTCCATCATCCCTCTAGTATTCATCAATGCGCCAACGGTCATCGAATCACGCCAACTTTCACCCGACCACCTCGCGGCTATGGTACAGGCTAGCCCTTTACCTAAAACGGCGATCGCAATGATCAGTAGCGTAATCAGTACCAACTGGGGCGTATTTAGCAAGCCTAGCTGCGTATTTAATCCCGAAAACACAAAGAAAATTGGCACGAGTAGAGAAGTGGTCAGATACTCCAAATGGCGGTGCACGGACTCGGCAAAATGTCCGCGAGGCATCACCGTGCCAAGGATAAAGGCTCCAAAGATGGCATGAACGCCAACAAAATCGGTGTAATAAGCACAGAGCATCATGATGATGAAGACAAAAGTTAAGGTTTGGATTGTCACTTCACCATCGCGGCGCGTCCAGTAGCTAAATACTCTCAGGATTCGTCTTCCCACAAACCACATAAACAACACGTAGGCTAAAGTGCCACCGATCGCAATAATGGCAACATTAATGGAGCTTTTAATACTGGCTAGCACTAGAGCAAGGAGACACCAAGCGATCGCATCATCCAAGGAGCCTGCGGCGAGTACCAAAGTGCCGAGCTTAGTCTTAATTAATCCCCGTTCATGCAAAATCCTTGCTAGCATCGGAAAAGCGGTAATTGACATGGAGGCTCCCATATAGAGCGCTGCTGCCCAAGGGGTAGTCGTGGGACTAAATAAACTGCCCCCATCATGCAACATAAAAGCCGCGATCGCGCCCAGAATGAATGGGGCAATGATCCCCGCGATCGAGACAATGCCTGCACTTCTAGCCCGATTTTTTAATAGATCTGTATTTAGCTCCAAACCGACTAAAAACATATAGATCATTAGCCCAACTTGGCTCAGAGCATACAATACCGACATTGAGGGATTAGGAAATAGATGCATGGCATCAGCAACTATCGGAGTTTTGGGAAATAGCCACTGTTGCACATTTGGTGCGATCGCCCCGAATAGGGAAGGACCAAGCATGATCCCCGCCAGCATCTCTCCCACCACATCGGTTTGTCCTAAATAACGTTTACCGATATATGAAACGCCTCGGCAAACTGACAAAATCACAGTCAATTGCAACAGCAGCTTCAGCAGTAATTCCGAATTTGTCATAAATCCCTGCAATTTTGTATGGCTCAGACAATAAAAAAAGTATCCTTGTGCAAGGATACTTGAATCATACAAAAAAGCAGAGAGGGTTCTTGATTCCCTCTTTGTTTTTTTTATTGCGGCGAGTCAAGTACGCGATCGATTAATCCATACTCAAGCGCTTCCTGTGAAGACATATAATAATCACGGTTCATATCCCGTTCGATCTTTTCTAAGGGCTGTCCAGTACGTTTAGCATACTCAGAATTGAGCTTTTGACGAATCCGAATAATTTCCCTAGCCTCAATCTCGATATCTGAAGCTTGACCTCTCGTCCCGCCCGATGGTTGGTGAATCATGATGCGGGCATTGGGCAGCGCATAGCGCTTACCCTTTGCGCCAGCCATTAATAAATACGACCCCATAGATGCAGCTAGTCCGACGCAAATAGTGGTTACATCAGCCTTAATATGCTGCATCGTGTCAAAGATAGCCAATCCTGCGGAGACAGAGCCCCCAGGAGAGTTGATATACATGTAGATATCCTTGGTTTGATCTTCCGAATCAAAGTACAGCATACGGGCAATCATCGAATTTGCCATCCCATCTGTAACTTCGCCACTCATAAACATAATGCGTTCTAGTGACAAACGCTCGTAGATATTGATCCACTGCGTGTAGGAATCACCAGGATAGCGATAGGGAACTCTAGGAACACCGATAGGCATGATTTTGAAATTGGTGGTTGATGGTTGGTGATTGACTTTAAGCTAATAGCTAATAACTAAACAAGAGCTGGAACGGCTTTCGGTAGGTCTTTGGTACTTTCAAGTACGCGATCGATCAAGCCGTATTCTTTTGCTTGCTCGGGAGTCATATAAAACATACGATCCATATCCTTAGTGAGGACTTCAGATGATTTTCCTGTAGTACGGGACAGGATTTTCAACATCGATTCGCGATTGGTCAGTACTTCCTTTGCCTGAATCTGTAAGTCAGAGGCTTGTCCTCTGGTTTGGCGACGGGCTTGATGGAGAACGATCGTGGCATTGGGAAGGCTAGCGCGGAAACCTTTAGTTCCACTGGCGAGAATCATTGCTGCCGTTCCCATCGCCTGTCCGAGACAAATAGTATGGACGGGGGGCTTAATATAGTTAAGGGTGTCACAAATGGCAAAGGCTTCGGTTTCAAAGCCGATCGCATCACCTGTGTACCATGATGTGCCTGTAGAGTTGATATACATGAAGATCGGTTTTTCAGGATCTTCGTATTGTAGGTAGAGAAGTTGAGCGATGAGCAATTCCGTAACATCGACTCCAAGCTGCTGTTTGTATTCGTCGGGAGATACAAGAGGCAACCCAAAGTAAATAATTCGCTCTTTTAATAATAGCGAAGGCAAGTCAGGCGGCGGTGTGCGTCCGTATGACGAATCCCCTGAATAGGCGGCTTGTGCGGCTTGGGGAACAGAGCGAGAAGGTCGATCCATGTTTATTCGTGTTAATGACACTAACATTGCTAGCTTATCACAGCGATCCCACTGCATTTGGAAACAATAGCCAAGTTTGAGGTAGGGTTAGCCGTCTGTCGCCATCAAGCCAGCGGCTCATTGCGTAACTGCTGTCGCCGCTTGTGCGAAGAGAATAGCGGCGCGAAGCGCTGCTATTCTCTTCTTGGTAAGTGATAGCTGCCGCCAACTGCATCAGGACATAAAACCCCAAAGAGAGTTGCCGCGCTCCGCGCGGCAACTCTCTTTGGGGTTTT
>NZ_LIRE01000676.1 GCF_001402795.1 Pseudanabaena sp. 'Roaring Creek' | reverse complement strand
TCTTCATCAACGCTAATTCAAGGTGTCAGCCACAAATATTGCAAAACTATTCATCGTAAGGATGGCTATAGCTATGGATTCTAATATCTACTGGCGGTTAAAACCGCCGTTCGCTTACCTCTCAGCGCTAAAGCGCGGAGTTTCTCGCGTATCGAGAGGTCTTTTATGAATCGCAGTTATCTCTAATAATTAAAGTTAAGATAGCTTTATGCATTGTAAGCT
The DNA here is from genome assembly GCF_001402795.1 of Pseudanabaena sp. 'Roaring Creek'. Taxonomy (GTDB): domain Bacteria; phylum Cyanobacteriota; class Cyanobacteriia; order Pseudanabaenales; family Pseudanabaenaceae; genus Pseudanabaena. The sequence goes on along the minus strand of NZ_LIRE01000676.1, from coordinate 66,355 downwards.
ATCTTAAATCAGTGCGATTAAGTATCTAATATTGTTAATTAATATGTATAGGAGTATACATGAAAACTAAACTTCAACGCATTACTAATTTACTGCTCGTACTCGTAGCATCCTTCTCAATTTTCGCTGGTGGATTGCTTCTTAATGCTCCCCCTAGCTATGCTGTTCAACGTGGTTCTAAAGTACGCATTCTTCGTCCTGAGTCGTACTGGTATCAAGACGTTGGTACAGTAGCTACTATTGAAAGTGGTGCTGGTAAATATCCAGTTATTGTTCGCTTTAATAAGGTGAACTATTCTGGTATCAACACCAGTAATTTTGCTGAATCTGAATTAATTGAAATTGAAGCACCTAAACCTAAAGGCGATCTTAGTCCTAGGAATAAACCTTGAATTATAAAGAGCAGAATGTCCTCAAATTTGGTCTATTTTCATTCTTAGTATTCATATTTACTTCACTTGAGGTATAAGGATTTAACTACAGAATGCCCATTCCAAAAAAATCAATATCTATTTAAGCCCGCGATCGCCTTGATATGCGGGCTTTGTTTTGTCAAAAATATAACCAGTGGAAACAATGAATATCAATAATATTCGGTGGTGGAACTCTGTGGGAGATGGTCGTGTGACTTCGATACTAAGAACTCTTGGTATCGACGGGAACAAACTTCTTCCTGATTGTTTTCTCTGTGAATGCGATCGGTATCGATTAATCGCTATGATTTGGGATGCCGAAAGAGTTGACCATGAGATCCTCACTACTTCCGAAAGAATGTCGAGGGCAATTTCAGAAAGGAAACAGCTTCTTGAATCCTCCTATCAACAGCTTTCTGAAAAGTTCATAACGATTTGCGATGCTTACTTTGCACTTAAGTAAGTCATCTTTTTTTTGCCTTGAATGACACGAAATCAATATACTAACAATATGCAGAGGGAACTATGGACATTCCAGTACTCGGTACGGTCAAAATTTCGGTGCTTTATGCATCTATCCATCGTGCTATCTCTTCACCTGAGCCGATCGCCACTCTACTGAGTCGGGCATTGGAAGCAAAAGAGGCTATCAAAGGGTGCTATGTACCCTCAACCCCGAACCTATTCGAGGGTGAGTTTATACCAATTGCTCTGCAAAGCCATCAAATCGGTGACATCGTAGAGTACAGGGGAATGCATTACCTCATTGGGGCTGAGACTATGGAGTACCTGCCAGATTTTGCTCGTATTCAAGCGTGGCAAGAGCTATGGGAGGTCGTCAAGGATACCTTGCATTTGAATATTCATGGCGACGATTTGCAATTGGCACGATCGCAGAAAAAGCTTAACTTGGCTTATGACGGATTTGTTGATATTTACGGCATTCCACAGGATAAAAGCAATAAAGCTTTATTCCGCAAGCAATCTGGCTATGGTGTTATTTGCTCCTTGCTAATTGATGGCGAGAAGTCTGCCATATTCCATCGCCGCACTGTCGCGAAGTCTGTTGAATATGTTGTAGAGACAGCCGAGCAAGGATATCTCGCTTCTCTTAACCAGTTCGGAAAGGTCGATATTAAGTGGATTGCCAAAAAGCTTCATGTCTCCCTTGAAGATGCGATCGCCCAACTTAAGGGCTTTGCTTATTACGATGGCGCTTATCCTCCCCAAGACCCTGCGGATACGGACATTACTGAATGGAGAGATCGTAACGACTACATCTCTGGCAATGTTCGCAAAAGATTGGAGAAAGTTCAGTCTTGGACAGCTATTCCAGAATGGCTCAATATTGAAGTGTACCTCGATACACTTCGGCATAATCAAGCCCTGCCTTGTGTCCCACTAAATAGTGCTATTAAGCGTGATGTTATTGAGGCATTGAACCTTGAAGCTTATCTGCCCGAAGATGAGCAACGGGACATGTTTAATAATGAGATCACCCTGCTGATGGGCGCTTACATCGGGAAGCATACATCAAGTATTTATCAGGCTTTTGCTCGGTTTTTGTTCCATGATGACTATCAATACTTTGAAAAAGAGTTGCAGGATTCAATCAAAGCCAAAACGTCAGTTCCATATGCAGCAAGGAAATATGCATTAGCAATTTCAGTTGATTATTTTAATAAAAATCAAAAACATGAGTTCGATGTTGTTTTTGCTGATAACGTCAAAACTTCTGGCAAAAATACTAAGGAATGGGCAGGAGGTCATTGGCGATCTGGTCGGGAAATCTTTGAGATCTGCTTAGGCGATCGCAACCCTATCGTCTACGATACCGTGACAATGTGGGTAGACGGTATGGAAGTGAAGCGTCAGGTCGAGAACAAGGAAGGGACAGCGGCATGCACTGCGGCGAAGAAGAATATGCTCAAGGCATGGGATGAGTGGTTGTGGAGCGATCTAGACCGAGCAATCCTCCTGACCGATTGGTACAACAGTGAAATTAACGTCTACAAAGTCCCTACCCTAGACGGCAGTTATCTAACATTCCCACAAGCTGCCGAAATTTTCCAAGGTAAGCCTTTGACTTTTCACGACCATCAATTAGATCTCGTCGAACTTGTCATCCGCAATCATGGCAAAGGGACTGGAGCATATCATTGTGTTGGTGCTGGGAAGACCTTGGAAGCTGCGATGATCGCAATGAAACTTCGCGAATTGATCGCCAATCATAAAACTCTAATTGTTGTACTCGGCTCTACAACTACTCAATTCGCTGATCAATGTCGTGGCGTATTCCCACAGGCAACGTTGTTAGTGAGATCGCCAGATACTAATGTTGACCTAAGAAGGGAGTTTCTCTCCCGTCTAGCATTTGAAAGCTATGACATTGCAATTTGCACTAAGGAAGATTTTGAGGCAATTCCGTATTCCTCTGAGGTGGAGCAATATCATCTCAAGGCTGAACTATCCAAGATGGAAAAAAGTAACAGTAAAAAGGCTCAAAAGCAGAGAGTTCAGAAGAAAGATGCGATCGTAAAACATCTTAATAATCTGAAATCCGGGAAGGACGACTCCCTGTATTGGAAGGATTTGGGAATTGATTGTGTCATTTTTGATGAGGCGCACTGCTTGCTCAATATACCGATCAAATCCACGCTTCGCAATGTAGCCGGGATTCCTTCTGGCGATGGCAGCAAACAAGCTGGGGATGCGCTATTGAAATTCCACGATTTGTATCGTCGCAACAAGAGGGTTGTCTTGCTAACAGGAACGCATTTAGTTAATACGATTGCACAGATGTATTCCAACCAAATGCTATTACAACCAGATCTACTCAAGGAATTGGGTCTAGATAGTTTTGATGCATGGCGGGCAATGTTCGGCAAGATTGTTAGTTCACTTGAAATCAGTGCTACGGGTAGGTTGAAGAAAAAGGAACGGTTTTCCAATTTCAATAATATCCCTGAGTTGAAAAACATGTGCGCTCAGAGCATGGATATTAAAACGAAGCAAGATCTGAAATTACGCCGCCCGAATATTCGGCATATAGTGTTGTCTTCGGAACCTCATGCTTCCCAAATTGCCTATATGAATTCTCTCGTTGCCAGAGCTTTGGCAGTTAAGAATAGAGAAGTAGATCCAAAAGAAGATAACATGCTGGTCATTACGACAGATGGCATCCTTGGGTGTATGCACATGGCACTTGTCGATCCTAATGCGAGGGATTGGGTCAACCATAAATTAAATGCCTGTGCGTGGAATGTGTGGAAAATCTGGCAAGCAACAAGAGATGTGAAGGCAACCCAACTTGTCTTTTCCGATGTCAGCACTCCGAAAAAACAGCAAAAGCCTTACAAAGTTGTTGTTGAATCTAATAGGAGCATTATTGTTGCTCAGGGTTCTTCCAAAAAGGATAATGGTATTAGAATTGGGTATTTAATCAAGGATGTTAGTACAGGGTATTGGTACAACAAAAGCCTTGATGGTACTTATGAGTCTATCCTCTTTAAAAGCCGTCATGAGGCTTGCGAGGATTTGATATGGGAGCTTGCCATGATTCCTGAGAATTATGGCAGTACTGAATTCACCGCTTACCAATATATAAAGCAAGTTTGCTGTGCTTTAGGGATGCCCGAAGATCAGTTTGTGTTTATTCATGATTATGAAAAAGACAAACGTGATACTTTATTCAAGGATGTCAATGATGGCGCGATCGCTGTAGTCATGGGATCTACAGAAAAGCTCGGCACTGGTGTAAATGTCCAGAAACGTTTAATCGCTATTCATAAAATTGACGTTCCTTGGACTCCTGCTAAGGACGATCAACGCATCGGGCGGATCGAACGTCCTGGGTCTATGTTTGAGGATTATATAGTCTATGACTTTCAATACCTCACTCAAGGCTCTCAAGGGTCAGCCTCGATTGACGGATTTAAGGCTCAAGCTTTACAGGCGAAGGCAGATGGATTTAGACAATTTAGTAATCTTAATTCTAAAAATAGGAAGTGTGGCGATATCGATGTTGAGCCAATGACCTATGCCCAAATGAAGGCGATCGCATCTAGCGATCCTCGAATTATGGAGAAATTCAAGGCGGAAGGCGAATTAGTAATGCTGCTTGCCGAGGAACGAGCTTGGCAAATGAATCGCCGCAGCTTGGAGAAGGAGGAATTAAACCTTCCCCATGAAAGGATCGATCTCATTGACCAAATTGCACTAATTAAGGATGCGACAGCCTATGTTGAGCCATACCTAGTTAAGCTAGCAGAGGAACCAGTATTAACCCCTACTTCTGACGCAGAAACAGAGGTGACTAAAAAGAGGTCCAGGGTTAAGAAAGAGAAGCCCCCTACATTGCCAATCGATCGGATTATTGGGCTTGATGGTATCGCCTATGAAGGTGATTCCAGAGAGGAATACTTAGTCGATAGCATGAATGATTATGCCGAATCATCTCAAAAAAAGGGTAGATTCTCTGAACCCCAACGCAAGGTTGCGACCTATTGCGGTTGTGATATCTACATGTATATCCCGAAAGTTGGCATGAGTGGCTACCATGCCAATGGCTTTTTGCTGTTTCCAAATGGGCTTAAGGTTTCTATTTCTAATACCTGTTATTTTAGAGAAATCAAGAAATCTTTTTCTCAAACTGGCTCAAACCTCATTAAAGAAGAAAATAGATTGATTTCGATTGAGAGTAAAATGCTGTCAGTCGGGAAAGAGCTAAACAAACAGTTTGTTGATGAGGATGGGAATAACTGCTTCGATCGCATTGCCAATCTAAAGGTATTGATTGACGAGTTAGAAACCATCTTTCAGCAAGAAGCCAGTGAGCAACAATTTGCTATTGGGGACGAAGAAGAATTTGAGTTCGCTATGAAATCACAACCTTCTTTAATGCCCGATCGTGAAAATCCTGCAATCATCCGTGAACTTCGAGAGAAAGTTTACTCATTCTGGTTCAGACCTGAAGATAATTATCCCAACTGGCTGGTTGAGATCAAATCTACTGCTGAGGCGATAAATGCTCCGAAGTCTAACGTTTTGGACTTCCCAGACATCAAAAAAGACTACGGCATTCAGGGAAAAAGCGATCTACGCTTGACAACTGATGGCGATACTGATACGGTATCAATACGTTAACAATATATTAAATTGTTTATGAATAAATGGATTTTCAAAACAATTTAATAAGAGTAAAACATGGAAAAAACTACTCATTACTTTAGAAATATCCATTCCAAGCGCATTGCAAGCTACAAAAAACGAGAAATCGTTGATGGTAAGCACACAATTCACATTCTTGTCTGTGATGGTGTTGAAGATAATTGGTCTGAAGACGATTTCAAAAAACACTGGGTAATTTACAGCAAATAATCCGCGTTTATCTGCTGTAAAACAAATCTAAGACAATAATCGCGAGGGGACTAAGCGATCGCAGTTACAACGACAGGACAACAGGGATTAATAAATGCCATATAATGAATTAATCAGTGATTTGCCCATCATCGATCCAAATGTATGTTCAGATCGTGGTGCATCGGCAGAGAATAAAATTACACGAGAAGATGTCGAAAGGCTGAAAGAAAATTGGCTTTACGATCCTATTTGGGATATTGAGGAGACTGAGGGCTTTGAATCTTTCCACGATGAACTTCTTGCTTTCCGTATAGAAGTAAAAGCTAGCCGAGAATTAAAGCGAGAAAAAGAACTCGACCTTGAAGCCCGCAAGATGGGCGTTTCTGTCGAAACTGCCCGCAAAATCCAAAGGCTAGAATACACAGTATCGGCTGCTACTCAAAGGGCAAAGAGGGGTTTTGCTAATGTCACTTTGATGGATGAGGATGACGCAGAATATCTCATTAATGAGATCGTCGAAGTCGCGATCGCTTCCATCAAAATTGAGCAACTGAAAGAGACTGCGATATCCCCAACTCCTTTAGGACTGATCAATATCGCCCTAGAATGCCTTCACAATAGCCCATTCTACCGTTCTCGATTTACCACCCATTCTTACAAGTATTTCAACCTCAAGTTTGACAAAAAGCTTTGGCATGAAACATTATCCCAAATGGTCCAGGATGGCAAATTAATTCAAAACTTTGAATTAATTGATCCTGTAGGAGACGATGAAGTTGCGGTGTATCACAATTACTCAGATATTCCACTGGATCAAATCTTCTCAGAAGAATATCCTTTTGTGGTTACTGAGAAGAATATAACCATAACTTACTCTTTCCCTAAAGAGTCTATTTAAAATGCAGATCGCGAGGTAACTAAGCGATCGCAGTTGCAGCTAGTTTGAGGATTCTGATGTCGAACAAAAATAAAGAACGCGATCGCCTTCGTCAAGAACTTGAAGTAAGCAGAAATGGTCAATTGTTCCTCGTAGTCAAGACTTATCACCCAAAAAAAATATGGCAACCAAAAGGCTCAAATCAGCTCGTCCAAAACGAACTCGCAAATTGAAGGATGGTGCTGACACCGTAAATCCTCACCCTAGTATTGTTCCTCCAATGGAAGCCACTGCGACTGCATGTGCTGACAATGTTTTTGCGGCAATCAATCAAGTCAAGCAAGGTGATGAGCTTGGTGCTGTTACTTCTGGGGTCGCGGCAGGAGCATTTCTTCTAGGATTTGTCGCCAGTTCATTGCAAATTGTATATAACTCGCGAAACAGGAGTGGATTGTAATGTCCATCATTTACCAACAGCTAACTATCGCGATCGTCCCTTGACTGGGTTCGGATTGAGGGGCGATCGCGAATCTTGTAAAACTTAATGGAATCAACTCATGCTAAGTACAAATATCTTAAACAGACTCCAACACGGAGAAATCGTTGAAAAGGATCGTTACGGTAAATCTGTTTATCGCAGAATCAAGGCTTCAGAGGCTAGGAACTCGGATGGAACCAGTGCGGGCTGGATTCCTAATACACCAGATGGCGATAGGGTCTGTGTCCAGAAAGCTTTTACCCCAAAAGGTTCTAGGAAGACTACTTTTACGAATTATTGGTAATTAAACTAGCGATCGTCCCTCAACCCCGAACCCAGTCGAGGGGCGATCACGAATTAAAAAAGGGAGAACCAATGGCTAAAAAAGGTACTGGCTCACATCTTAAGATCGAGAAATTTGGTAGTAACTGTATGGGTATAGAACTTACAGGAGACATCAAAAAACCTGAATACGATCTCTTTCTTGTCAAATTTCCGGGTGGAGAAGTCGAAATTACACGAACTCCTGACGGTGATTATTGGATTCACACAATCGTCAATTCTCCAAATATGGCAGATGGTTCCCTGAATTGCGGAAAGTCAAAAATTGGTTATATAACTGATTCTCGTGCCTTTGTTAAGTCAAAAAGAGATGGCAAAATCACTGACATAGCCGTAAGGGTTTCAATAAAAAGTGAAAGCTCCCTATCAGCAGAATTGTTGGAGAATCCAGAAATGCTGCTAATGCAATTACTTGAATTAAAAAACGAGAAAAAAGAAAATTTGTTGCAGCGGGCGGCAAAATCTGCGGAGAATCGGGTGGTGGGATGAATCAGGCTGATCGTGCAGAATTATTAGAAAGAGTTAAATCGATTCTTACAACGGATTGGAAAACAGCTAACGAAATTTCTGCTGAATTGGAATCGCGTTTTTGCTTCAATATCAATAGCGATCGCATTCGTCGGTTGCTTAGAAAGCATAATGTAGCAGAGGTTAAAAAAAGCCTTGGGTATCGACTTCGCGATCAGATTGACCCTATCGACCGAGCTATCTTGTCCAGAAGGAATCGGAGTTTAGCTGCGATCGCAAAGGACTTTAATGTTTCCCGGCAAGCGATATATGGTCGCAGATTGAAAATATTAGCTGATTCCGCAGAAAAGGCAATAAATATTTCCCTTGATTAATACAATATCAACATGTTATCAATATGGATATACTTGTGAAAAACACTGGATGCGGATTGGGATACAGTGGTAAAGGCATTAGGACAAACATGGGCAGAAGCAAAAGCTCGAAACGACTCATTGGTACTCTAAAAGAATCTTTAGAACCAGAACTAGAGATAGTTGAACACGAAAATATACCTAGTCTTTGTTCAGGGTATTATTCCCTGATATGGATGCATCCAGCGTTTGAGAAAATTGCCCTAGCCCAATTTGTAACCGCCAAAGAGATTGCAAATGTCATCAAGTACTTACCCAAGTGGAAGTATATCGCTCAATCAGTAGCGATCGCCAAGGGTGAGTGGGAAAGGGTACAAGTATTGCCAGAAGGTTCTGTAATTTACTGGAAATACTCTTTTAGCAACAGTTTTCAGTTTCGCGATACAAAAGCGGCATCCCCTTATTGGAAAAGGGAAGAACGAGCTGGGAATGACTGGCGATATGTAAGCACGTTAGAGCTTAACGACTTTCGTGGTGCTACTTCTTTAGATCGCAAATATTATCTGCCGTCAGGTGATGAAATTATTCGGATGAATTGGAATCACAACGCAGAATGGTCTGCGGCAATCAGACGTTGGGAATTAAATAATCGAGGGAATTAACATGTTAGAAGAATTGACTCTAGAACAGATGATTCGAGAAGTTTACATCACCATGATTACGCCTCAGAATGCTCGTGGATTTGGTCGTGGAGGATTAAGTAAACTCCCCGATAAGGGATATCCTAAGCCCATCGAAATCGCGATCGATCAACGCGGTAGCCTTGGATGGCAGGTCAAGGATACAAACATTGCTGACCCCACAAAGCAATGGGTAGACTTTGATTACGTTGGCATTGAATGTACGATCGTCAATTACCAAATCCGCGAGGTGCAGCTAGACGAAGGTAAGCAGTTGGAATCACAAAATAAAATCGCTGAGCTTGAAGAAGAGATCGAAGCATTAGCCAACAAGCCCGAATTGCGTGAAAAGAAGGAGAGGGCATTAGCAGAATTGACACAGAGTATTGAAAATGCTGAGACTTATATTTACCTTAGAGCCATCGATAGGCAAAATCAATACAGCATCAGGATGCGCCCTGACAATATTTTTGCGATTTCATTGTTTAACCAGCTAAGGGTTGTGGTCACTCAAGACCATAAGAAGACGAATCGCAATGACCACAGGCTTGCTCATGCAGTAAAGATTGGGATCGAAAAACGTCCATCTGCCAGAGAGACGAACAAAGTCGTCACCTTTGCGACCCTATGGACACTCGGTGACAAAACTGTTTGGATTGGCGAAGATGAAGTCATGACCAAAGAATCGTGGCGACCAATCTGGAAAGAAGTTGTAACTTCTGTTGGAGAGTATGTCCGCGTACTTCACAGTCAACCAAATCTCGATAATAAAAATAAGGCGATCGGGGCTGGGCAATCAGCCTTGCCTCCAGCAAAGTCTGATGCCTCTAAAACACTGTTGTTAAAAATTAAAGAGGCAGCTAACGAAGCATTCAATAATGATGATTTAAAAAGAATCAATGGCATTTTAAATCGAGTTAATAACGAGAAAGAAACAATCGATCGCCTTAGTAATTTGACTGACGAGGCAAGGGAGTATGTGAGTAAGATTGCTGCAATGATGGCTCCTGAACAACCTGATGAAATCGAGCCTAAAGTTATCGATGTCGAAACTATTCCTGTAATCATGGACAGATTCTTTGCAGAGCAACAGTCTTCCCTGAACCCCGAACCCTCTTAACGAATGGTTAGTAGGTTACCAGAGTGGCGAAGTTGAGATTGCCGACTTTTTGTAAATTTGCAAATTGTCTTTGCTTGTCTAAAAAAGTCGGCAATCTGTCTGGTTAGGGTTGCTTGGTGCAAGTTTGACTAGGTGGTACGAGCGGAGGTTCTTTAAAAGAGTGGGCTAAATCGAGTTTTAAACCGAAGGAGGCGAACAGATGCAGTAACGTGTTGGCAATGATTACAAACTTAAGAAATCGTTGTAAGAAAGCTCGTCTCTGTGTTGGCGGGAATAACAAAAGGTTGGCAATAATTACGAGCTTAACAAATCGTTGGAAGGGAGTCATGGGGAAGTTCTCCATAAAGTTGACAATGCCATCATCGAAAAAATGACCTGAAACCTCCAGACGGGTTAAGGCAGATAGCAAACTTTTCTTAACTGCCTTTTCTGTCCTCTTTGATATTGAGTTAAACTAAATCCACACAGTCAGAAAAACTTGGTTGAGCCATGCCTACACAGCGCAATAGAGGGATCGCCGCAACCGTTGCGGGACTGCGAAAACTTCGTGAGGTTAAGGCGGCTGGCGAAGCGGATGGAACCCGTTTGACCTATGAAGGCATTGCCGATCGCATTTCTCAGAACGCTCAAGCTTCAGTCGAATCAAGAACGGTAAGACGATTTTTTAACGGTGAACGCATTGATCGAGATTGCATCCTAGCTATTTGTGCTGCTTTGCGTGTAGAGGTCACGGAGATCGTTGACCCCAATGAATGGCATCCCGCTAAGTCTCGTCAAACGTCTCAAGCCGTGGCGATCGCTGCAACCTTAAATACGACACCTCCGCCTGTAGTTGAATGGCAGGGACGACAGGATGAAATCAAGGAACTCCAAACCGCCCTAAGCAATGAGAAAGTCCGCTTAATCGGGATGACCGCCGCAGGAGGCTATGGTAAATCGGCTTTAGCGGTGAAGTTCAAGGAGCAGTTAGCCCCTGATTGGCGAGTGTTGTGGGTGAGTTTTATCCAGCCTTATCCCTTGGCACAATTTGGGCGATGGTTATTGGAGCAGTTGGGACGAGATTATGATGAAAAATGGGACGAAGAGACGTTAATTGGACAGATCGTCGAAGGGTTAATCGCTGAGCCTTGTTTGTTGGTGTTGGACAATATGGAAACGGTAATACCAGCAGAAGGGAAGTCGGTTTATGGTCAATTTTTGAGCCAATGGTTAGGGAATGGGATGCATAGTAAGCTATTGCTCACCAGTCGGGAACAGCCAGTGTTTAGCGCCAATTTGCAGCCGCGTTGTTATTGGTTAGCCCTAAAGGGGTTAGCGGAAGCCGATGCGATGCGTTTGGTGACGGAAGACTATGGATTAACGGGTACGCAGCAGGAATTAGCCCATTTTGTGAACCGAATGGATCGGCATCCTCTCTTGATGCAACTGGTATCGAGTTTGATGCGGGACAAGTTAGGGGAAGGGGTTGGTGTGACAGAGGCGGAAAATTTGGGTTTAGATTTGTTTACGGTGGAGGGTTATCACCGTGATAGGGAAACCTGTGTCAGAGAAGTAGTTGCGGCGAGTTTGGCGCGATTATCGGCAAAGTTAGGGGATATTTTAAAGCGGTTATCGGTATTGCGAGGGATTTTTGATCTAGGGTTAGCTCAGGGGTTAACAGCCGAGGTAACGGATGCAGAGTTACGGTATTTAGCGCGTTTGTCGTTGTTGCAGGAGTTTCCCCCCGAACCTCTCAAGGGAAAACCGCGACGGTTTCAGTTTTTGCCTTTAATTTCGATGGTGGTGCAACAGCAAGCGGATTCTGGGTTGTTGCGATCGGCGCATCAAGCTGCGTTGGATTATTTTTTGGCACATTTACCTGCGCCACCTTGGGAATCCTTGGAGGATTTGACGGCGTATTTAGAGGGGTTTTACCATGCAGGGGAGTTGGGAGAATGGCAGTTAGCTTTTGATATTTTGAATGAGGAACGAGGGGGGGAAGGGAAAAATAAATCGGTTAATCAATTTTTGTATTTACAAGGGTTTTATCGTCAACAAGTACAGTTATATGAGCAGGTAATCGCAGGGAGTCAACGGGAACAAGATTGTCATCGCAAATCATTGAACCGTTTGGGCAATTGTTATAAAGACTTGGGGCAATATGAAAAAGCGATCGCCTACCACCAGCAAAATTACGACATCAGTGAAGAAATCGGCGATCGGCAAGGGGTGGCAAGTTCTCTAGGAAATTTAGGCAGTTGTTATAATTCCTTGGGGCAGTATGAAAAAGCGATCGCCTATCTCCATCAATATCGCGACATCAGTGAAGAAATCGGCGATCGGCAAGGGGTGGCAAGATCTCTAAGGAATTTAGGAATTTGTTATTATTTCTTGGGGCAGTATGAAAAAGCAATCGCCTATCTCCATCAATATCACGACATCAGCGAAGAAATCGGCGATCGGCAAGGAGTGGCAAGTTTTCTAGGAAATTTAGGCAATTGTTATAAAGGCTTGGGGCAGTATGAAAAAGCGATCGCCTACCACCAGCAACATCACGATATCAGTGAAGAAATCGGCGATCGGCAAGGGTTGGCAAGATCTCTAGGAAATTTAGGCAATTGTTATGAATCCTTGGGGCAGTATGAAAAAGCGATCGCCCACCACCACCAATATCACGACATCAGTGAAGAAATCGGCTATCGGCGAGGAGTAGCAATTTCTTTACACAATATAGGGTATTCGTTAATCAAACTTAAAAACTACAGCGAAGCAGAAACCAAAATTCAAGAATCCTTAGTTATTTCCCAAGAAATTAACATTAAAGATTTAACCGCCCATAGTTTCAAATCCCTTGCCGAAATCGCCCATCAAACCAATCAACCCCAACTCGCCCTCACCCATTGCCAAGCCGCCCTCACCCTCTCCCAAGAACTTGGCATTCCCTTAGTCAAAGACTGCGAAGAACTCCTAGCAAAAATTCAGGATGACTTAGGAGAATAAGACAAAGATATTGAAAGAAATAGAGAATCTCCGTTTTGAGATCAGGGCAACCTCATCCAAAAAAGCAATAAAATTCAGGAGAAAATAAAGCCACAATGAATAGCCCTATCGAACTAAGGTTAATTAGGAAGGTGCATCGCATAGGTATATAAGACTTACTTTTCGCTTTAATTCCAAGCGTAAATCTATTGAAGAATCGATCAAACAATTTAAGCAAGAACTTTTTTTGGAAAGTCAAGGTTTATTAAAGAGCAATAAAAAAGCGTCCGAATGGGCGCTCACGATATGCTGTTTTTTGGTGTTTTTAGAAGCTAAAACCCATATACAGTAGTAAAAATCCCCTAGACCACTCGATCGCAATTAGACCAAGACGTATCCGAAAGTTTCGTAAATGATCTTGGTAGAATCAATCAAGGACTGAGATTCAATAGTAAGCGCACCATTCGGCAAAACTGAGCGAATGAAACAACCCGTGAACAGCAAACCCGACATGCTAATGTCCTGCGAAACTGGATCTGTCCGTCGGAGTAGATTTTTTAAATTGGTATTTACTAAAGATTGCAGATAAGTAATTTGGTCGCCAGTTAGCCCGGAGCATGTGTACTCAATAGTTCTTTTTGCTGCGGAGAATTCTGTGATAACTCTTTTGTAATTGATTTTGAGAGGAATCGCATTACCCTGCCCGATTGTTGCCGAATCTGCGACAAACTCTGGTAAATCAGGTATTGGAATTAGTGAGATATTGAGATCAGGCATAGCTAGATAAACCTATAGTTAGTCTCAGGTTCTCTCTACTTCTATTTAATGCTGGGTTTATCGCGAATTTGACCAAAATAAACCCCCGTTAATAATTTAACGGGGGATGTATCACCACTGACACCGATTGAGATCCAACCTTCTCTACATTGACTCAGGAAAAGAATTACCTAATAAAATTCGGGATATTCGCTCTTAAAAAGATATACTTGTCACATCTTTAGCGATCGCATTAAGAACATCCATTTTAGTAAAGACCTCAAGACCAGTGAACATAGCCAATGGTGCGAACAGGCTTATACTTTGTGTGTCATCGCTCACAAAATCGTACTCATTAGGGGATAAGTAGTTGGATGCCCGAAAGTACGATCGCCCAGCCAAGTCCGCAACATGAGCGAAGGAAGGAAGGTCGTAAGTAGCAACGACTGAGTTCGGGGTTGGGGGTACATTTTGATTTATATGAACTACCACACTACCTACTGGTAATGGGGCTGAGGTATAAATGTTAATTGCATTGCTAAGCACCTGAAACGTTCCTGGCGAATTGGTGTCAGATTGGGTCAACTCAATGCCATCAACAAATATGTTGGTAGGAACGGTAAATGTTCCCCATGATGAAGTATTGACTTGATATTGATTTGCGATTGGAGTAGATGCCGCAGTTGCGCTTAGTACAGCATCTAAATTTACCTCTGTAGCTGGTGTCGTCTTAATTATATTTACGATCTGTCCATTCAGCCAGAAGGAATTAGGGGGGGCAGATCTTGGATCTGTGATTTGCTTAAAGCCCTGCATATATACTTGATAGGCAGCAAGGGGCAAAGTGTAGGTATAGTAGATTCCTGTCCTTGAAGGGGTAATGCCATGAAAGACTATTGGCTCTAAACCTACACTATTTGCATACATCTTTAGGTAATCTGCGATCGCAATGGGAGCCATCGACCTAGATGCGCCATTCCCATTCCATAGCCGCATGAATGGTGTTGAGGTCTGAGCAGGAGCTTTCTGCGGTGTGGTAGGTAAATCGGCAGACAAAAGTTGGAACATTAGCTAACAAATATACTTTTTGCTCTATCCAAATAAGCTTGGCGATCATCAAGTCCGTTGTAGCCACCATTGATAATTCTGGTAATTACTCGAATATCATCAATGTCGGCATCGGCATTAAGCCCGTTCATATCCCAGAACCAACCAGCACTCAAACAGGCAAGGTCGAAGTCACCGAGTCTTGTTGGGTTATCAATAAGATCGATGCCCAAAGCTTTGCCGCAAGCAGCATAATTTGTCCGACCTGTAACTTGGATTAAACCTCTACCTTTGAATCGAACTCCGTCACCCGGCACATCATTCCCCAAATCTTCACAACCTTCGTAGTCATTCCCCGAAGCATATTCTTCGTTGGTATTGAAGCCATCGCTTTCATGGGCAGTCTGCGAGAGGAAGTGCGCTTTGCGGAGAGGGGTATTAATTTGATAACGAATCATTGTCGAATTTAAGTAAGGCAATAATTGCGCTAGCCGAGCAGGGTCGGAATTTGGCGCGATCGCTTCAAGTTGGCTTTGGCTAACTAAATCCCTAGATACAAGATCGCCATCTTTGAACAATTTGATATGTTTGAGAAAAGCAAAAAATTGCATAGGTGGTTGCACGATCAAGCATTGAAGGTGCTGTCCATCGGGGTAATACCCATAGCTAGAAATCTCAAGAGTCTTGTCGCTAGCTGGGATAAATACCTTTTGATCGTTACCCAATTCACTTGCTTGAACTGGGTTCGCCTTGAGATAAGTATCATTGATTACTTGAATTGTAAGCATATTATTTAATGGAATAAAGAAGATATAATTCCGATGCCTGCACCAATAGGACTTGTAGCAATAGAAGCAGCTTTTTCTACGTCGTTGACGACAGTTTCTACGTTTGGGTCTGGCGAAATATCTTCAACCAAATCTCCAATTCCCTTAATAGGTGCTGATGCAATGTTTGACACATCGCCAGCTACTGCGATCGCAGTAGCTATAGTTTTATCGCCAGGGTCAATATCTTGAACAACAGCCCCAATTACTGCAACCGGACTTGTATTAATCTTTTTGCTGATTTGTTCGGCTGAATCTACAATTTGAGGAATATTAGCAGAAGCTAACTGCTGCTGACTGTTGGATGGGGTTATTACGACAGTTTGACCAGATGCAGGAAGATTACCTGTCAAGCCTTGCAAAGTTGCTTTCGCCACTATTCCAAGCACTCCAAAAACACCAGATACGCCCGCACCTGTCGCATTCCCTACGGTCTGTGCGACTTGTTTGGCTTTCCCAAACGGATTTTTCCGAGCTTTTGCAATTAATTTATCTACTTCAGGAATATCTGAGATCGCATCTTCAGCCAAAGCGATCGGATTAGTTAAGTCCTTGGATAATTGTTTCACCATTGGAATGTCATTGACAAGTTCTTCTGCAAGTGATCCTGGAGTCTGTAATCTCATTGAGGGTGGTAAAGCTTGGTTTGCTTCATTGATAGCATTCGCATTAACAAGCGCCTTATCTGGATTTCTGCCAAAAGCGAACCATTCTGGGGTAGAAGTGTTCGTCTCCTTTTCCATTTTATCGACAGTTACACCGATAGCACTGAGTAGAGAAATGCCAACAGTTCCACCTTTTAGGAAGGTCAACCCGTTTTTATAAATGTCATCAAGCATTGCCAGAGAACCAGAGAGGAAGCTAATTGAAAGAAAGATAAAAACCTTTGTGTAGAATAGGTTGCGAGGTTCTACTTTAGTGGTTGGTTGTTGTGGTGACATTGCTTTTTTGTGTAGAGATCCAATGCAATAATTTTTGGCATTAGATCTCTACATATTCTGATAATGCGCGATTTCAGCGATTAATAATCCCAATCGAACGACTCATAAATTAAACTTAAACTATCCACATGTTTCTCACTTCCAAATAGATATTCTTTGCCAGATGCCGACGCATTTATTAGGTAGCAATTATTTAAAGTTACTCCCAAAAAGTTTAAATTCCTTAAAGTTGGGATGCCTCCATAAAGCAATACTCCTCTTGAAGCTGCGGCTACACTTCGATAAGAGGTTACTGAGTCAGCTTTTACTCCAACTAAAGTAAATGTTATTGACGTTCTTGCGATCGCTAGACTACGCAAAGACCCATTAAAATTCAATTGCACGGTATTGCCATCTACTTCGCCAAAGCTAACACTATCGATTTCGTATCCATCAAAGAAGTTTGCAGCACCCCCACCAGTTGGATCGTAAGACCAGTAGCGACTGGTGTATTCCAGTTGTAATGTACTGCGGATCTCTTGCCCTGCAAGAAATACTGTTTCTCCGAGGACTACATTGGTAAGGACCGCATCTGTAATTCGATATCCAGCGATCGTTATATCTTTTAGTGGTGGGTATAATGCGGAAGATGTATCGTCGATTATTTGCACGTACCCTAGTGCCAGTGAAGCGGGTGTTCCAATGAGGTTAAACGATGCTTTTCTCTTGTAAACCGTAACGTCTCTCCGCCCTATGCCTGGTTGATTGAGAGCAAAAACTTTAGTATCCGCGCCAATGCTAATATTTGCGATTGGATATCCTTGAAACGTCCCTTGCGAGTAGGGTACGTCATAGTCTCTCGACTCATATTCAAGAGTTAATGTATCGGATATGACCCCGAAACTCGAATTGATTGCTGCTGACGGCACGACAGAGGTTAAGATCGCATCCTTTAAAGTAATCCCACCCAAAGTGAAAGTTTCCTTTGGAGGGTTTACAGGGTTCGCATAAAGAATGTTTAAAAAATAAGAATAGTCCTGTGGGGTGCTGCCTTTAATTGTGATTGATAGCTTTCGCTTTTTAATGGTCGCCGTCCGCACGATCGCGCCATCGGCATACTGTACGCTTACCGATTCCCCATCGGTGTACTTTATCCCATCCAAGTCGATTGTGAACCCCTGAAATATTTCCTGAACAATCTGATTACTCCAATCTCTCGACTCATACACCAACTCCAAGGTATCTACATTGGTGCGATCGCCCACAGACATAAATCCTTTTGGCGCAGCAGAGACTAAATAGCAATTCGTGATGGTTTTTCCACCGTAGGTAATGCGATCGCGCAAATCTGATAGGTTTTGAGCCGCTCCAATGTAATAAGCTGCCTCGATATCATTTACGCCTTGTATCGCTAAGGAGAGGTTAGCTCGGAAGGCTTTGATTCGATATAATCCACCTCCTTCAACTTGTTTTGGGATTTCACGAGTTTCTGCCTCACCAAAATTTATAGATTCTGGAAGTAGCGCGAAATTATCGAATGTTAAAAGTGAAACAACCATGCAAAGATTGTTGATTGCAAGGTTGTTCTAATAACCATTTCGGTGAAATTGGCGATAAACTATGTCTAGACAAGTTTTTTGGTGCAAGTTGCGATGTCTTCAACATGGACAGATGAAAGGCTAGATCGTTTTGCCGATAAGGTAGATCTCGTTGTTGGCAAAGTAGATCTCGTTGCCGATAAGGTAGATCTTGTTGCTAACAAAGTCGATCAACAAGGTGAAAGAATTGATAACCTAGTCGGACAAATTGGTAGGCTTATTGAGGCATTGTACCTTGAACTGCCTACGGTTAAGGCTGAAGTCAATAGCGTTCGAGAAGAAGCTAGGGAACAACGTGAGACTCTTCATGCTGAACTCGTTGAGCTAAAAGAGGTCGCAAGGCAACAGGCGATCGCCGCACAAATCCAAGCAGAAGCAGCTAAAATTCAGGCAGAATCAGCTAAGGCTCAAGCCGATACTGCAAAAGTTCAGGCAGAGAATATCAGATTAATGATCGAAATGGTTAATCGAAAACAAGCTTAGTCCATTCGATTTAGTATAAAAAAGCCAGTACTGAATTTAATAGCTTTTTTATGTACCCTCAACCCCGAACCCATTCGTTATTTTGTTGGATTTGTGAGATAGTATTTATTTACTAAGCGATCGCTTGTTACTAGATCCCATTAGATTCTAACCAATGAAACCTATACTGAGGCTCAATGGCGACCAAGAATTTGCCACAAGATACCCATGATGAAGACCAACCGTTTTATACTAAGCATGGCGCAACGAGTGAAGAACAATGCATAAAGATGGGCAGAAAGTATGGTTGGGACTACTCCCATTTTGAGTTGACAAAAGACCCGATTCTGACCCATGAATGCTTTTACGAAGGCAATGCCGAATTTCCAAAATTAGCAGGAGGCAAGAATAGTGAGTAAGTATATTATTTATAAAGCAAAGCCAGATCAACTCGAAGGAGCTAGCGATCGCAAGCTAACTCATTGCAACCGCTTTACCGACATCTTATACACTAAACTAGATTTTTCTCCAAAACCCATACCCAAAAAAGGCGATCGCCCTATCCATCCAGTAACGGTAAAGGAATCTCTAAGTCCAGATCAGCTTGAAGATGGCACAACTCATTCCCGTAAGTCAGACTGGGTTGTAGATTCGGTGGAATTTTTTACTACGTCAGATAATACTCTTCAGTTCGATGCGATCGTTATTTGTTGGTGCGTCTATGCGCCAATCCTAAATCCTGTTCTTACCCCTGTAGTAAATGGGGACAAGAGAGATGGGAAAACATTCGAGGGGATCGAAAGAACTCTTATTTCTGTTTGA
The DNA here is from genome assembly GCF_001402795.1 of Pseudanabaena sp. 'Roaring Creek'. GTDB lineage: Bacteria > Cyanobacteriota > Cyanobacteriia > Pseudanabaenales > Pseudanabaenaceae > Pseudanabaena. The sequence continues at coordinate 46,873 of NZ_LIRE01000676.1, read as the reverse complement.
CCCTCTCCTTGGAGAGAGGATTAAGGGTAGGCGGCGCTTCGCGCCGCCTACCCTTACCTATTTAGCACTACCAAAAATTTTGTATTCAACCCTCAACCCCGAACCCCCCTACTTCGTAGAACTTACGATATTCGCGACTCTTTTAAGCACAGAGTCTAGGGCATTGCTGACTGCTTTGGGGATGTCTTGGGCATTGCTAGCCCCATTTTGAGGGTTGTTTACTGTAATTGGGGCGTTTATAGTCGTGGTTCCTGCGCCGGCAGCATTGACACCAGCAGTCTTAATATCGAGATTGCTGCCACCTTGACTTAAAGCACCCAAGATACCTTCAAGCCTTTTAAGTTGATCCTCATCGATCACCTTTAAAGGTTTGTCTAACTCAGCTTTGGCTTTATCTAAAGCTGAATTATCAAGGGAAATAGTGATGGGATTATCCTTGATTTGGGTTGTGATTTTGTTGAATTGAGCCTCAAGCCCTGATGTCATTTCATCGACCTTTAACTGAGGGGCAATCAGTACTTTAGTAAAGCCTTCATCAATTTGTTTGTTCAGTCTATCGAAGGAAGATCCAATTTTTGCTGTAGGGTCCGCATTATCTGCGGGCTTGCCACTATATTTAGCATTTAGTTCTTCAAACGTAGTAGCGTCTTTCCCACCATACTTTTTATTGAGGTCGTCAATATTACCGACCTTGTCAGGGTATTTTTGCTGTAATTCTTCAAATGAGGTAGCAAAGCTATTGTCCTTTGGCTTGGGTGCTTCAGTCGTTAACGTGCCGTTAGGGTTGGATTCCGATCGCTTCAAGACCTCCCCATACTTAGATGGGTCGGAAAGGGATGCACCACGAACATCGGGTATAGGGGCATTGATTAATGCCCTAGCCTGATCGCCAGTAATACGGGTTTGTCCCTGCACCCCAAAAGCTCTTTGCTTAGTTTGAACCTCGATTTGTTGCAATAACTGTTGTTGTAATGCAGGATCGGTCAATGCACTGGCAAATTCGGCGTTTGCAGTTGTACGTTGGGCGAATTGATTATTTTGTAGGGTTTCTCGCTCCTGACCATTCTGTTCTTTATTTAATCGCCCAGTCTCATTGAGGAAACCACTCTCTTGGACTAATCCGCCATATTCAAGCTCATTCTTTTGTTGATCTAATTTTGCGCGGGCAAGTTTTAGCTTTGCCTCAGCCGATTCGGGTTTTAACTTAACCTCTTCCTCAGCCGTTTTAATACCAACTTCACCAGTGGCTAAGTCAATTTTTTTCTTAGCTATATTGATTTGATTTTCAAGCTTTTGACGTTCTAGGAGCAGATCTCGTTTTTGAATATCTCGTTCTAGTGATTCACGCTCGAACACCTGCTGTCGGAGCAAGGATTCCAATTTAATCTTTGCCAACTGTTCTGCAAGTAGTAATTTCTTCTCTTCTAGTTCCTTGTCGGCAGAATTACCTGTACCACCCGCGTCACGGATGGCTTGTTGTTGTTTGTCATAAATTTTGGTTAAAACATTGAGATCTGATTCATGTACCGCAACTACAGAATCGTTTAGTTTTTTTGAGGACTGAGCCAAACGATCTTGGTTGGCAAGAGTCCTCTCAAGGGCAGTATAAAGTAACTTCTGCTTTTCAAGTTTAAGGTTCTGTTTCTCAATTGTAATGCCGTATTGTTGTGCGGCAAGTGTAAGCCGATCCTTGATTGCGGCAACCAAACCATCAATCGCAGCAAGCTCGATTTCAGTTTGCTGCTTTGTCAACTCGGCAATTTTGAGGACTGATGCTCGGCGCACTTCTTGGCTGACACCAATCCCTTTTTTATCGAGTTCGTTGAATTTGATAAGTTTCTGTTGTTCGAGAGATAGTTCAAGATCGATTTCCTTCTTTTTCTCACCAGTCTCTTGTAATTTCGCCTCAGATTCGAGGATCACTCCACGTTTCCGCAGTTTCGCGATCTCCCCTAGACGTTGCGTTTCACCTACTTTCTGGACTTCTCCGGCAGTTTTAATCTGAGAATCAAGGATTTTTATCTGGTCTTCGGCAATTTTCTGAGCGATCGCCGCACGTTTCTGTTGCAGTTCAGAGTCGGCAGCAAGTTGAGCTTCCGTCTTAACCTTCTGCCCATTGGCGACAGCTTTGTTCTCTGCATCGATCGCAGATTGCTTTTCACTCAAGGCAGCTTTCTCATTTTCCTTGTCAGGAGTAGTAGCTTTTTGAGCTTTGGTAAACCTACTTTGGAGGGCATTCACAACTCCTTCCTGCTCATTTACTGCATCGTCATCTTCTTTAAGTTTTACCTTTGCAACTTTCCTGTCCTGCGGGGAACTGAAGAAGTTCTCTTTATCTAAATTCGCTTTTTTGGAATCTCTACCCTTCTTCAATTCAGCAAGCTTAGCCTGTGCCTCCTCAATTTGACTGGGTAATTCCTTTACATCCTTAAGGACATCAGCATCTATCTTAATCGTCGAATCAAGAGTCCCTCTAAATGTTGCCAATTTCTCGAATTGGTTCTGTAATCTCTGGACTTTTACGTGGGCTTCGTCAATTGCGGCTGTAGACTCGCCAGTGCGCGAACCAAGGGCATTGTTCTCTTCTAGCTTAGCCAGTTCAGCCTTAGCTTTATTTAAGTCATCCTCTACAGCTTGCTTCTTGTCGTCTACTCCCTTTAGTTGTTGAGCTTTAATATCTGCTAATTTGGTTGGATCTCCTTGTGCTGCGGCGAGTTTAGCATCAGCAATTAATCGATCTTGCTTAGCACTATCAACAGCATTTTTGGTATTACTATCAATGATTTCAGCACGGGCTTTATAGCTCTTAGAAATCGCTTCCTCTTCTTCCTTCAATTTATCAAGATTAGCTTTTGACGTTAACGCGATCGCCTCGGACTCTGAAATCCTCCCTTGAGCAACCAAGGCAGAGGTTTTAGCTATCTGAGTATCATAGGTAGCAATGCGCTTCTGAGACTCTAATTTATATGCAGCAGTGATAGCCTGTTGTGCCTTAATCTGGGTTTCGGCATCAGCACTGGTATTACTCGCAATCTCTTTGTAGGTTTTGACAGCATCTTCTACTGTGATTGCTCCCATGTCCTGAAGTTGTTGGGAACCCTCTAGGAGAGTATTGATTTGTTGCTTAAATATTGCTGGGTCGCCCGATGCATTAATTAATGATTTTTTAGCATTGTCAACATTACGAGTAAATTGCTCGACAGCCGATCCGTATTTAGGTAAATCCTTCGCGGAGGTTTCTACTCCTTCTACGGATTTCTTAAGGCGATCGATGTTGTCAGTTGCATCTTTAATTTTTTTATTTTGATTGTCTCTTTCCGTAGAGGTGGAAATACCATTAAGCCCTTCTTCTAATCCTGCCTTACGTACCGTTTCCGAGTTAATCTGTTCCTCAATCTCTTTTTGGAGCTTTGCATTGTCGGCATATTGTTCTTTCGATAGCTTTACGCCACTGCCTGCTGCCTTATCGGAAATTGCCTTTGACTTTTTGGATCTACCCAACAGAGAAAAAGTTTTGTTATCAGCTTGCTCGGCTTGACCTGTTGATGCATTGTCTGCATTAATCTCATCTTCTTGTTTGAATTCGTTTGCTTTTATCGCAATTGTTCCTAGCGCAGCAATAATTAAAAGCAATGGAGCTAGAGCAGTTAGGATTACGGGAACTAGCTCTACAAAGGCAATTTTAAGCTTGGCTAACGATCCAACTCCAGTTACAGACATTGCCTCAATCGCGGCAGCTACCTTGGCTGTGCCTTCTGCACCTGCTAGGAAACTAAGTGCGCCCGCGATCGCCTGTAGATAACCAACAAATTGTAATGCGATTACCCGTCCGATAACAGTGATTAAATCGTTGCTAATAGCAAAGGCAAGAAAAGTTATGGCTGTCCCTAAAGTGACTACCAGTGCAAGAGGGCTTTTCAATCCTTCTACGACGACTTTTGCAAGAAAAACTAATTGACCAAATGCTTCTGCGGCAGCTTTCCCAATTTCTTCAAATACAGGTTGAAATTTCTCAAACAATTGGAATGCACCCGCAAATAATAGAGCGCTAAAAGCAAAAGATCCCAACGATGTAATTATGGTCGATCTAAGCCCTCCTACAGATTTGCCAAATGAATTGAGTCCTGTTTCACTTAATTTTGTGATAGTCGTTAATTTAGTTAGCCCAGCAATAATTGGTTCCGTATTAAAGCTAGTGGCAAACTCTGCAAATACGCCTAAAGCTCCCCCAGCACCTACAAATGCATCTGCTGTCTCAAGTGCTGCGATCGCCAGTCTTGCAAACCCAGCAATCAATTTAGGGATTGCTGTATCAAGCGATTCAAATATTGCACCAATAAAAGGGAATTTCTCTCCTAAAGCGATCGCGGCAATGCCAATTTGTGAAAACTGAGGAATTAAAGTACTTAGACTTGCTCCTAAGAATGGAACTGCCTTTGATACTGCTTGCAAAGCACCAGGAATTACATTTATGTTTTTACCTAATGTCAAGATTGAAGCAACAGTTGTATTTGAAGCTCCTCGCAAGTTTGTCAAGGCGAGAACTGCCCCGTTCGACCGTAGAGAAAATAATCCAAATAAAGTACTTACTACCGGCAAAGTTTGGATTAGCAAACCAATGCCACCTATAGCCAATCCTAAAATAACCTCCCGTATCTTTAGGAATAAGCCAATCTTAAAGATGCCAGTGAACACATCTGCAAACTGACTGAGCGCACCTAATGCGGCAAATAGATATTTCAGTGGTCCATCGGCTAATGTCTTAAGAGTATCGCCAACGAAACTAAGTAGATCGCCAATTGTTTTAGCACCAACTTGGATAAATCCCGCGATTGCTGGCGCGATCGCTTTAAATAAAGCTGCTACACCATCACCGAATTTAACAAATCCATCAAATATATTTTTAGCAACTCCCGCAACAATACCTTGAAGATCTTCAAAATTCTTTCTGCCTTCAACAGTAGTAATATCGACTAATTTATAGACTACATTCAATCTTTGAACAACAACATCTAAGAAAGTCTCCCCAGCTCGTTGAGTAAGGAGTTGGAAAACTTCTTTTAAGTTTGACGTTACGCCACCGATAGTTTGAGCAGCTAATGCATTACCCTCGACGAATGGTTGTAGTCTTTTTGTTAGGTTGTCAATTAAACTACCTTGGGACTTCCATAAATTGACTTGTTGGTTAGTAATCGACAAAGATCGTGCAAGTCGATTTTCAACGGTAACCGTTCCCGATGCAATTAGAGAAAGAGATTCTCTCGCCTCAAAAAGTGGTATTCCAAGCGTTCCTAGTGCTGCGCCAAGTGAAGTAACCAGTTTTGGCACATCGCCTAATTTACCCCCTAATTGGGACAAGTTCTGAGTTACGGCTGGGAGAATTTGATCGACTAGGTCGGTCGAGACTAACCCTACTAACTTTAATGCCCCTTCTTGAATATCAGTAATAGTTCTTTTTGAGACTGCACCGAGCGATTGAATTGCCTCGGTTGCTGATGTTACCTCAAGCCCATTTTTAAAGACTTTGTTGGTAGATACGATTTGCGCTTGTGTTGATAATAATGTGGCTTGAAGCCTAATATTTTGCCCAATAAAAATATCGAAAGGAGCGCTAAACGCACTTGTTAACTGCTGAACGCCATAGGTTAAGAATAAAAGTTCTTGACCGACATTGCTCAGACTGGTAAGTAATTTAGTTGATTCTTCCTTAAGTTTCCCGAATGCTTCTGCGCCAGGAATATTTGCTGGGGTAAGGGTGGCTTGTTGGATAAATCCTGAAGTCTCTCGAACATTTCTAAGTGCATTTGCCCTTTTTTCAACGGCATTTAGAATTGCATCAACTCCTTTTAGCCCTCCATTGACTGCACTCTCTATCCCAGATGCTAACTTTTGACCATAATCGATACCCGCTTTAGCAAACTTTTGCCCTAAACTTGTTTCAAGGACTGCTGTAACTTCTGTTTCTACGACCTTTAGATTGGTTTTTGCTTCTGTCCCAACTCCCTGAAAGAATCTAGAAAAGATTTGGTCGAATACCTCTATCGTGTTCGATCCTAAATTTTTAAGCTCGGATTGAATTTTAGTTACTTCTGTTGTTGTGAGAACTCCACTATTTGAAAGAAATTTTGCTACTTCACCGGATGCTTCAGATAACCCTTTGTTGATTCCTTCAAAAACAGGAGCAATCGCTGGACCTAAAGTAGTTGAAATATTACTAGCTATTTTCTGTAGCTGTGGAGATACCTGTTCAAATACACTGGCTATCGATTTGCTATTCGCACTACTTTGAACCGATGCTAATACTGACTCAAATCCTTGTTTTAGTCCAGTAAAATCCACTTCGGATAGTTGTTCATCCAGAAAAGCTTTTGCAGAACTGAACGCTCCTTCAGCGCTTTCTTTTAACCCAGTTAAGTCAATTTTACTAAGTTGTTCATCAAAGAATACTGTGGCTGTATTAAATGCCTCCTCAGCGCTTTCTTTAAGCCCTGTTAGGTCTACTTTGCCTAATTGATCGTTCAGATACGAACCAATAGTCGCGATCGCACTCTCAAAATTGCCCCTCAACCCCGAACCGTCTACTTTCCCTAATTGCTCTTTAAGGAAAACACCAACGTCTTCGATAGTGGAATCAAATCGATCTTTGAATGCCGAGAAGTCAACCTTCTCTAATTGCTCATCCAGAAATGATTTTGCATTACTGAAAGTTGAGTCAATCTGGTCTTTTAGTTTTGTTAGGTCAATATTCCCTAGTTGTTCGCTAATAGAATTTTTTGCATCTTCAAAGAATGTGATACCTGCGAAAAATGATTGGACTTTTTCGGCAGTAGCTTTTGCTGTTGCCGAGATCTCATCAAATAAGTTAAAAAGGGTCTGGAATGCTTTGCCAGTATTTTGCCCAGCATTAAAACTTAAGTCATTTAAAAAGCCTTTGATTACCTCGGATGCTTTAATAATCGTGGGGTTTGTAGCAACTTCTTCAATTGCTTTGATCGTAGTTACAAGATTTTTGGTTGCACTACTTTGTAAATCTAATCCACCAAATACTTTCCCAACATCGATCAAGCTGTCCTTTATATCTACTAAAGACGCTTTTGCATCAATCAATCCAGACTCTAAAGATACGATTACTCCTTGAAATGCTGCGATCGCAATACTACTATTTTGAATTGCGCCAACAACAGAAATGAATCCAGTAGCTGTCGCCAATAATGCGGATGGAGATTTCTGCCCTATATCAATAATTGCGCCAGAAATCTGTTGAAGCTTTGTTGCTACAGTTCCATCTGCGGCTTTAACAAGGCTAGCCCCAAAATTGGTTATTCCAGTTGTAGCCAAAATCGACTGTTTCCCAACATCTCCTATCCCATTTGAAATTACGGATAGTTGTTTACTAGCATCATCTCTAGCCGTAATTAATATCTCAAGGGCATTGGAGGAAGTTGCTGACATTTTGATTTTCGCGATCACTATTTAGCGATATGATCGGTCTGTCATTGCCACTGCCATTAAATTAGGCTGATTTAGCGAAATACTATGCGGAAATTATTTTTTGTTGCTGTTGTAGTTGCGACAGTAAGTGCTGGTTGCGGTTCTGGTATAAAGGATCAGATCAAAGGAAAATGGGAACAAGTTGCTATTACGGCAGGAGGTGAGACATGTATTAAGGAATATGTAGACAAATTTTTAACATCTGACTGCTATCTCAAGGGAGAGCATCTTTTCTCATCTACAATAAACTATGAAATAACTTCCGATAATCGTATTGTTTTTATCTCGGACAAAGGAGTAAAAAATATAATTGATATTAAAATTGATGGCGATGAAATGCAGATGCAAAATCTAGATAAAGATCGATGGGTAAAATACAAAAGGATTAAATAGCATTAAAAAATAGACATTACTTTGCTAAGGGAGATCATCATGCTCTGCCCAAAGTATCCGAATAGCTTCTATAGGTACATTTTTCCATGAGTCAAGGGTCGTCCCAGTCCAAAGTTTGTGGGACTTACTTACTCCCCGAACAATAGCACCCAAAGAGGACTGACTAAGACTAAACTGTTTTGCAAATGCAGTAATGCTATCAGTGACATAAATTTCCCCATTAGGTGAGTACAGGCAAAAAGGCAAAGATTTCTTAGCCTTTCCTCTTTGAATTTTGAGAGAGCGTAATTTTTTGTGATCTTCATCCGCCCATAATGCCTTACTCCTTTCGCTTGTTTTATAAGCATTCTTCCGATTCATATTGGTTAGATGCTCTTTGTTCCTTCTTCTATATTCAGGATCTTCAAACCTCTTTTTAATTTTTATGGAATTTCTGTCTTTATTCTCTTGTATAGATGCCCATTTTTTTCCTTTTGCACTTTGCATCTCCTTTCCTACCGAGCTAGAGTAGAATTCCTTGACTTTTTTGGATATATTCTCACGATAATTAGGTCTTTGCCACATTTTCTTCGTGGTCAAAGATTGCAATGATTTTGTTTTTTCAGAACGCAAAGAAACCTTTCTCCGTTCTGTGGCTTCGGGTGAATGCATATATTTTTTACATCTTTCGGAAAGTGCTATTCTATTTTCTTCAACAGAAGCCCATGCTTTTGTTCCCGCAACCATTTTCTCTATTAAATGGGGATTTGCTCTCATCCTTTCTTTAGCTAGCAATGATAATACAACCTTGTCTTCTTCTCTAACAGGTCTGCCAAGGGATGAACCAGCGATCAGACAACAGTTCAGGCTTAAATTGCTTGGGATTAGGTCGATCCAATATTGCTCAACTCCAAGTAATCCATCCTTGAAAGACTCAATATTTGAATAATCTTGATTATTTACAATCTCAACAATAGATATAAATAAAGAATCAAGTCCATATTTATTAAATGAATGCTGTAATCCAATTGTATGATGCATCTTTCTTCTTAGGCGATACTTGTGACTATTAAGCCTTTTATTGAAAGAAACTCCCGTACTACCTATATATATTTTGTTATTTGGTTCGACAAAAATCGCATATACTCCACAATTATTTAGATTCAGGCAATGATTATTCTTAATCGCAAACAAAGGATACTTTGGAAGCGATTGCAAATATTCTAATGGATTTAATATGTCAGACAAAATATTCTCCTTTAAAGAATTTGGAAGCTGTACGCGATCGCACAGCCAAAAAGTTAAATGGCATTGATGTTGAGCCAAATTTGAACAGGTTCCCGATCGCCAAAAACCACAAAAACCCGATCGCAATAATGAAGTAGACAATCACCATTAGCAATAAGGCGATCGCATAGAATCCAAGCCAAACCTTGGTAGGTTAGATATACAAATAGAACGTCATCGACTAACTCTACTTGGAAAGGTTTAGCCCTGTTACGGAACAAAGCAAATTCTTCTTCTAAAGACAGTCCAGATGGAACTGTGATTTTTGGGAGCATTACCGCGATCGCTGATTCAATATAGGTTTCCATAGCTATTCTCCTTTTAATTTTATATGTTTCCGAACATTCAGATCCAAATTCTTCAAGTGTGCGATCGGCTAATTCTTTGATTCTAGATTTGAGTCGATTTAGCGATTTTCTGAACACTATCTGGAAACGCAGTAGATTTAGGGCTATATAGAAGATCGTTAAATGACATGGACTGATCGATAAGTCCACCCAACATCTTGCGGATATAATCGAAATTGTTGGCGTTTAAATGAGCGTAGTTTGCAAAACATTGCAGTGGCACTATGCTAAGGAGCATTGCAGCGATCGCATATTCAATTTTGTACTTCAAAATTATTCAACTCTCCAAAATTCTTGAAGGGTGCGATCGGCTAGCTCTTTGGTTTTGGATTTGAGTCGTTTTAGAGATTTTCTTGTATCTTCGGGAAGTGAATTAGTTTCAGATTCCTCAAGAAGATCGTCAATTGCAATACACTGATCCATCAGCCCATCCAATATTTCACGGCAATATTCAAAAGTTTCGTCGGTTTTCATAAATTGAAAAAAGTGTAGGTGGCAAGACTTTGAGGTGGCATTGTGCTAAGGTGGTATCTAGCACTTGTTGATTAGATGAAAAACCAAGTCAACACATTCAGTTATGATATTAAAACTCCTATAGAACGGGGTTATAAGAGGTGATCGGTAAAGTTTTTGCGGACTAGACCTGCGATCGCCTTTTGTATAGCAGCAATATAACAGCTAGCTAGTATCATGTCAACTTAGCTTGTTAGTTTGTAGTTATCTTGTTTTTTGACATATACTAGCAACGTGATATTCTGAGGCAATGAAATTGAAAAGCAATCTAGCCGCCCTTATGGACAAGAAAGGGGTTACTCAAAAGACTGTTGCAGCCGAGACAGGGTTAAGCCCGACGACCATCAGTAAGTTTTACCGCGATCAGATCGATAGATTTGATCGAAATACTGTTGAAATACTTTGTAAGTATTTTGAATGTACACATTTGGATGAGCTACTCCAGCTTTGCGATGAAGATGTTTAGCCTAATAAGTTAAAATCAGAAAAAACCACCGAAGAAAAAATATGACTTCGACATGGACAGACGAAAGATTAGATCGTTTTGCGGACAAGGTAGATCAGCAAGGCGATCGCATCAACGCATTGATCGAGCAAATAGGGCAACTAGTACAAGCACTGTATCTAGAAGTACCTAACCTCAAGGCGGAAATAAATGGTGTCTCCGAAGAGGCTAGGGAAAGCCGTGAGACAATAAGCCAATCGTTTCAGGAGTCAAACGATCGCATGGCAAGGATTGAAGATAGTATCGTAAAATCTAATGAACGTATGGCAAGGATTGAGACAACAATTTCATACCAGTCCGCGATCGCCGATAAGCAAGCCGAGAGTGTGAGACAACTAATTGAGATGCTGAATCGGAAACTGGCTTAGACCAGATGCGATCGCCAGATCGGTTCGGGGTTGGGGGTATATATCTAAGCAACACCAGATCTCTTAGCAAAGTCCGCAGCTTGTTTCTCATTTCTAAGTCGATCGCTGACTTTTTTCTTAGCCTTGGCAAAAGCATCTGGGTCCTTAATTAAGCGTTCTAATTCTTCGATACTATTGCCAGCATGAGCTTTTAATTCATCTCGAATTAACTTGTCAACATGGGCTTGTTTCTCAGCCCTAGCTTTATCACTTTCGGCTCTATCTGCTGCTGCATTGGCTTGGGAAGCTTCTTTTTCCTGTTGGGTCTCAGATTTTTTCTGAGCAGACGCAGCTTCCTTGACACTATCGGCATCAACTACTCCGCGATTCTCAGAACCAGATCGAAGATTTTTGAAGATAGCATCAATACCGTTAGAACTACTTGTATAAGCAGACTGACTAGCACCACCAATTCCTGTAACACGATGGGTTTGCGAACCTTTATTAAATGGCAAAGAACCCCAAGGATCTCCGTCGCCAACTAAATTGACTTCAGGAATATTTGCTTTAGTCTCTCCAAAATAAGGCGTACCTAAAGTAACCAATTTGACGCGATCGGCTATGTCCTTACCACGAAATTTAGTGGTCGGGTCTTTCGGCATTTGCTGCAAAATCTCGATCGCATCTCTAGCGACAACACCTCCATCCTCTGCCGCAAGAACTTGGATTGAGGGCATAGATTTGATACCATTCTCATCAGTGCGCCATTTTGTACCTTGGGCATACAGCTTTGCAGCTAGCTCGACTGCTTCCTTGCTTTTGCCTCGTTTCATGGTGTTATTAATGACAACATTGTAGCCAGTGGTAATATTGTTACCAAGTGCTTGGCTGGGGTTGTGGGCAATAGGTACATCTTCACCTTCCCTATTAATAGGAATGTTCTCTCCTTTTTTTAGCCAATCAGTATCTTCATCCTTTGCAAGTGGAGAGTTAGCCACTTTGTTATATAAATCTTTGCTACCTCGACCATAACCACCAACATAGAAATTAACGCTATCGGGATTGCTATTCTCATCAATATCTTTGCGATAGTCCTCGGCATCATTTACCGCTGCACCAGCAGCTTCTTTGATATTTGATGTCCTTTGCTTTTGTAAAATCCCCATTACCACCTTAGTAGTACCAGCGATCGCGGGCAAAGCATAAATAAGTGCCTCGGTAGGATTATTTTGAAATTTCTTACTAATAGCCGTCAATAAATTAAATTGCCGACCCAGCGCAGGGTTGATTGTTGAAATTGCCCTACCAATTTCAGTATTCTTAGTCTTCTTAAGGGTTGCTAAATCCTTGTGATGTTGCAAGGATTTTCTAATTGATTCTTGATAGTTTGGGTCAGAATCGTGAACTTTAATAGCTGATTTCAACTGGTCTTGGGTCATGTAAGAATATCGCATAACACCTTTTTTTCGAGCTTCTTCCTTGAGATCTCGAATATTCATCATGTCGTAAATATCATGCTCAACAGTAGCAGTAATTCTACTGGGTTCGAGGTTGGGGGTTGGGGGATCTAACTTTTGAATGGTAGGAATATCAATAACTTTCTCAAGTTCGACTTCACAGGTACTAGATCTGGGAATGCACTCACCTTTACATGGTGTCCCTTTGACACATTTTTTCTGCTGCTTACCAATGATACTGTCTAGCCTTAATTGAGTGGCTAAATACTCTGAGATATATGATGAATCAACCCGAACATCAGAGTTGAAATTGCGATTTTCGCTTTGATCCGTAATATCTTTGTATGAAATTGAATTGCCGATTTTCATCTTGATCAGCGATCGCGGATTGGATAAAGGTCGGAAATAAACTGTAATAAGCCCATTAGGATTGCGATTTAAGCTAACAATTGTGGAAATTCCACCATAAGTCCTTGAGATAATTGATAGCACTGCGCTAACCATTTTTTGATGATCTGAAGCTATCTCAAAGCTATCTTGTTTAATCTTTGATATTTTTGGTGAGGTTAAAGCAAATAAGGCGATCAAATAAGCTTTATACATTTGTTGCTCTAGAGCTTGTTTTGCTACACCATCAAAATTTGATGATGTTTTTTGAACTAAATCGACAAAATCTTGAGGCGACTTAATTCCTGAGTTAGCAAACATATCATTTTCGGATTGGCTATCCCCTCGCCATATGCCCTTTGTATTATTTATTTGATGCTGCCTTTTTTCTACGCTGGTTTTAAATACAGCTTTAATTAAATCAGGATTATAATTATTGTCCATAAGAATCTTGGCAACCTCCTCAACTGGATGCCCATCGCTAAGATTTTTCTGGGTTTTAATTAATCCTTTAATAAGAACTTTAGTGAATCCACCTAAAGATTCCATCTGTGAACTTCTTGCAGATCCTTCAACTACCAATCGAGCAAAATATTCACAATTAGTACTCACTCCATCAAATTTAAAGGGAACTCCAACTAAAGACTCTGCTATTTTGAGGGATTTATCTCTCGAATATTTTGGTAATGCCCCTTTGGGGAGGTCTTTGACGAGTTGGTACTCAAGTCCTTCTGTTTCAGTAGTTCGACCGATTTTATTCCTTTGGACGCTTGAACCTCGATACTTGTCCATAGCAAGCTCAAAGATTTCCCCGTTACCAGCATAAATTGCGTAATGGTAGTTATATTGCCCAGTAGGTCCTTTGAAACCCCTTTTAATTAAATCCCCTTTCTTGAAATTTTTCTCGTAATCTGCAAGGATTTCTTTGCTCGGAGCTACATTCGCAGGAACTACCCTCGCATTTTTAATTTCTTCTGGATCGCTAAGTTTAGATACATCATTACCGACGACTGCGCCAGCAGTTGCCAATCCTCCTAGAATAATCGCAGTACTAGCGATCGACGGGAGTGCAATATTACTGCCATTTGATTGTTGTGTCGTAGCCGTATTTCTGATAGGCTTGCAAGCATTTCCTATCTGCTTATATCCCGATTTGCAGTGCAGTACTCTGGTATCCAGTCTGACTGAGGATCTACGCAGAATTTCGGCAATCAAATCCTCTACAGTACTATCTTTTTTGCTAGAGCTTTCAGCGCTTGGCTTAGACACTGACATAAATAAGGCGATCAAATACACCTTATACATCTCTTTCTCAAATATCAGCTTTGCCGCACCCTGAAAGCTAGAGGAAGCTTGTTGAACTAGCTGAGTAAATTCTTTAGGATCGTTTAGATCGGCGAGTGGATTTGTATCCGAATCAGTTCTTTTTTTAGCTATTTCTTTCTGTCTCTCATCTATTTTGCTTTTAAAGATAGTTTTAATCAATTCAGGGTCATAGTTGTGATCCTCAAGGGTTTTCCTGATTTCGTCGGAATGAATTCCTTTACCCAATACTCCACCAAGAGCAACGCGATCGACAACATCAAAAACCGAAGTAACCGTTTTTAGCCCAAATTTGCTAACCTTTTCACTCTGTGCGCCTTTTGTACCTCCATAGGCAATTGTTCTAGCAAAAGCTTCGCAGTTTGATTCAATAAGGTCAAATTTAAAGGGCAACCCTACCATGCTTTTAGCTAGCTCAAGAGTATGAGCGCGAGAGTGTATAGGACTTGTCCCATCATCAGGAGGCAGATCTACTAACTCATATTTTGTCGTCGCTAAGCCAGGTGTGTCAGAATCATGGGCAAAATTTCTTACAATTCCTGCTCCGCCAGATTTGTCTGGCGCAGACTCGATAACATCGCCATTCCCTGCATAAATTGCATAATGATAAGCATATTTATTTTTGCCAACGGGAAGAGGGAAAGCGCTTCTAATTAAATCGCCCGGCTTAAATTTTTCGTCATATTCTTTGGCGATTGCCACTTTATCAAACTTATCCCCGATAGGAGTTTTCTCTAAATGGGAAACGTCTGCGACTACATTGTTTACGTCATTAGCAATAGTAGCGCTCGCAACTCCTATCCCAGCAGTCAGTATGAGTCCTGCTGAAACGTTCATTGGGAGGATTGCTTTATGCCCCAAAGAGTTATTAGGCTCAGAAGCTATATTGTTTTTTAAAGGTTTACAAGCTGCCCCAACTTGTTTGAAACTTGGTTTACACTTTAATTTTCTGGCAGCATCGTTTCTTGCTGCCAGTTTGGAATATTCGTATGCATTCATCGCAATCCTCTCAAGGCACTATTTTGTTACAGATCCCGACTTCTTCTCATCTTCTTTTTCTTTCATTTTACGAACGGCATGGATACCAGCATGAATAGCTAGACCAGTCCCAATAGTTGACGCAATACCAGCAGCAGCACTAGCTCCTCGACCATGCCCTCTTGCCCTTAATCCACCATAAACCGCCCCTGCAACTGGTCCAGCAAGTCCTCTACCGATCGCCTTGAACGCACCTTTTCCTCCTCCTCCATTTCTAGCGCCAATTGCACCGTTAACAATCGCACCAGGCAGCCCTAACAATCCCAATGCTCCGTGACCAGCACCATTTAAAGCTCCTTTGGCAGTTTCCGCAGAACAGCTATGCTTCTCAGGTATGCATCGTTTGCCACAAGGCTTATTGCCTGGTTCGCATTTAGGGGAATCGGTGCGTTCCTGCAAAAAAGAGTCCAACCTGCCAATCAGTGAGTCAATATTTGCTGACTTTAAAGGCTTCTCAGGTTTTTTCTTAAACGGGGAATTTGCTTGGGCATTGGATGCCGCATTCTTTACATTGTTTTTCACGTTGCCAGCAGCACGATTTACCGATCGCCTTGCATTATTAATTGGATTAGGATCTGCCGATTTAATGTTTTCGTCAGGGGCATCTGTCACTACATTATTTCCAACTTTTCTAGCACTAATAGCTTTCTTAGGAGCGCCACTCAAAGCATTAGGCTTTTGATTCCTCAAAGCATGAATTCCTGCTGCGATACCAATCCCTGCACCGATTGCTGCACCCGCACCGATCGCCGCACCTGCGCCACCACCACCTTGATTCTTGCAAACATGAGCTTGAGGAACACAACTATTCCCACATAGTTTTGTTCCCGATCCGCATTTAGGAGCTGCGCGATCGATTCGCATTTGTCGAATATCTGTAAGGACAGATTCGGAATCCATTCTTCCACATAATTTACCGATCTTGTACTCTGTAGATGCTGGCATTGCTGTTTCCTGTGTATCGAATTAATTTAATTAGTTGGGGTGAGAATTGACGATTTAAACTTAAATCAGCGATTTATTTATCAATGTCATCGATCTGTTTTTGGATAGCCCTCTTCTCTGCCGCAGTAGGAGACTTTTTCTTAGATTGTTTTTTTGATGTAGATTGTTTTGGCACTGTTTTACCCTCTGGCAAAGATTCATGGACTTCTGTGGACTTTACATCCACAGCTTTAGGTTGTTTCTTGCCAAATGTTTCAGAGTAGGCTTTAGCAAATGTCGTTAGGTTCTGGGCAGCAATTCGGGACTTTTGCCCTGCGGTATGGGCAACCTTATTAAGATCTACCTCCCTTTCGGCAAATGCTCCGCCAGCTTTACGATCGCGATCTATACCCTCTTTGGTCATCTTACGAATTGCCGCAATGCCTTTATCTAAAAGCCCTTTTCGTTTAGGTGTGGTTGCAGAAGAACCAACATCGGGATCGATGGAGAAAGATGCATTTTGCTTAGATAAAGAGGGAGTGGTAACCCCCTCTTTTACCATATCTGACAAACTTTTTTTAGGTTTCGCTTGGACTCCTTGTTCGGAGTGATTTTTATTAGAGAATTTACGGAGTGCTTTAACCCCCTTTGTCAATAAATTCTCCGATTTCTCGGTCACTATCTGAGCATTTTGTTTGGACGTAGAAGGAGCTTTAACTCCTTCTTGAACCATATCCTTAAGGCTTTTAGGCTTTGCTAACCCCGCATTTTGCTTAGATGGGCTACCATCACCAACACCCTCTTTAACCATTTCTTTGAGACTCTTTCTTGGCGCAGGAGTAACTAATACTCTGTCAGAATTACTCATTGGAGGTGGAGTAATTAAAGGCTTTTTACGCGATTCCCCTCCCAGTAATCTAGAACTACTAGAACCCTTTATACCATTGCTAACTTCCCTAGAATCAGCATCAATATCATTGTTTGCTTTTAGAGAACCTTTTGGCTCAATAGGTTCTTCACCAGCTTTACCCCTACGCATTGCCAAAATTCCTGCTGTCAACGCGCCACCAGCGATCGCGCCACCGATACCTGCCGCGATCGCGCCACCCCTACCTTTCCTTTTGCCCGATGGGTTCGGGGTTGAGGGTTCATGACCTTCCTTGTAATAGCTATAAGCCTTATGGTGCTGTGAAGCAGGGACTTCAACCTTTAGTTTGGCATCTTGCCTTCTTAAAATAGCGATCGCATTGGTTAAACCCATTTATCTACCCTGCTTCCTTGTAAGAACAATATCCCAGCTAATACCCGAACGAGTGTTATTCAAGGTTCCCATCACTTCTTGACAAAGAATCCCACCAACGGGAATACCTGTAGACATATCAGCACCAACAATATAGGAAATACCTATCCCATTAAGTTGTTCTTGAGTGTATTTAGCGCTAATTCCTTTTACGTCAAAGTCATTCACGCCGACCTGAATGCCAGCTTGCCCCAAAAATGAAACCATTTTTGCAGTGACATTGTTTATCCAAGGATCTGGCTTAATTTCTAAATAAGTGGTTTGTATGCTAGTCCTCTTTACCACAACCAACCCCTCAATGTTTGATGTACCAGAGGCAAATTCGGCAACGCGATCGCGAGTTGGTTGGATTTGAGACTGCAAATGAGCAAATACCATGACTATTGTTGTGGGCGCAAAAGAAAGACTACTTTTAAATTCAATTTAAAGGCAGGCAACACAATATTTTTTAAAAAGCGAATAAAGCGATTACTACAGATTTTTTTCTCTAATCAGTCTTTTTATAGCGCCAGCTTGATACTCTGCTACCATGCCAAAAATGGCGGGACAACTAAAACTAAATTGTCGCCAAAGAATGAGTTCCCTCCGCTTATAAAATCTCTAATAACCATAAACTGTTGCCCAAAGGCGGTTTTCGATAAATAAGTATCGTTCGCAGAGTTTGGAGCTGGCGTTGAAGATACCCTTCTGTTTGCCATCGCCCCTCCACTTGCGATCGAAACAGCGTTTGATGCATCGATAACATCTTCCTCCATTGTCAGTTCTAACGTATGTGCCGTTAGCAACATCACGCAAAGCTCTGCACGAGTATCAAACTGCTCAATTGGACACATCCCAGAATAAACGTCTAGCCACATCTGGACAGACGTTACATCTATGGTGCTGAACTTCCTGAACTGCTCGATCGCGAAAAAACTTGCTGTTGAGACTGGTACAGAAGTCATTTATTTAACTTTCGAGGTGTTTGCTCTGTTGGGACTTGATTCGTTCTGCGATCTCATCATTGATCATAGTAATGCGTCGATCAATTGCCTTGCGGACCTCATTACGCGCTACGCCAATCTCGCGAGATTTCCAACTCTTCAATGCTTCAAGATCATAACAAGCATTAATTAACTTGATCGCCTTAATTGGAGTGTAATGGACTGATGCGGCTGTATCGACTGAGACACCTTCAACGTCGGCATGATCCATTTCAAGGATTTCGATCGAACCATTAACTACTTTATACTCTAGCGCTCTTGCCGAAGCAGGATGAGATTGGATTGCTCTCACCACATCAATCGGAATCGAATTCATACCTTCAACAAGAAACTTGCTTTCCATAGGAAGTTCAGTGTTTGACTTAGCCAAATCACTTTGAGCTAAGACTTTCAAAGACTCTGCATCGTTAGGTGGGTACTGAAAACAGACTGGAGCATTATTGCCTTCCACTCTGGGTCTATAGATCCAAGTTATAAAAAGAGGTTCAACTTTTTCAGGTTCAACTTCAACGTTGGGTTCGGGGCTGGGGGATACCGAACTTTTCTTTTGGGAATCTTTCAAAGTTTCTGTGTTGGTTGTTGACATAGTTAATCAGTGGTGTAAATAATTAAATCTTGTTCGCCAAATTGAATTAATCTTTGGCTCCTATAGTCACGGAGAGAGGCAATACTAAATATTCCGACGCAAGCTTGAGCATCTCGCCCAACATGAACGATCACACAATCATTCTCAGGATTGAAGTTTTTGATCGTATCGCGGATTTCAAACGCGAGAGAATCTTCAGCAAATCCATCAATTTTTTCTGAGTGGAATTGAGTAATAACACCCTTTTCACCGATACAAGATAAAGTAGCTCCTCGCGAACGATGGTTTTTCTCTATCTTGTCCAAGAATAATTCGGGATAGTTTTTTACTACAAATTCGAGTTCATCTTCAATCGTTGCGGCGATCAAGAGATCGCCATGCACGAATTTACGAATGTCTTCCGTTTGTAAGACGATTTGTTCTAATTGCTGTTTGGACATTAGTTTAGATGTAATGCATCCAGAGAATGCTATATGGACGGTAAAGGATTAATCCGCCATAGCGCATCGTTGCAGTCCTTTCGATGCCCCATGCGGTAGGGATAAACTTACGGAATCCTATTGACTCAGTAGTTCTCGCCTTCAATTTGGATTTGTCGCGCTTGTATAAACAGGCAACATTCGATCCGTTCTCTCCAACCCCGTTTAAAGGCAGTAAAGGTTGAACGTTTTTGATATATGGACTTTTCTTGAGGTAGTACTCAAGGATTGAAGTGTCATTGATCGTATTCAACTGTGCATAGTTTGCGTAGTCATAGGCGACCTTAGCAATCAGCATCGTATCAGGCTTTTCAATGTTCCTAGTAAGATTGACCATCGCATTCTCACCATTGATCAAAGTAGCAAGAATCTGATTTGCTGTCGAAGCGGCAGAGATAGGGTAAGCCGCATACATTTTGAGGGTGTCTGGATGATTTAGGAACCCTTGCAAGCCATCCCCACCCTTAAAGATCAAATCATCAAGTTTTTGATTACCAGCAGTAATAACTGTTTTCATCTTTGACTCTTCGATCGGCTCATTCAAATGAACGGCTTGCATCATTTCGTCATCGGTGTAACGATAACCTGCGATAAACTTAAACACCTTTTGGCGAAACTCTTGAGATAAGGTTTCCACCATTGGGATATGGGTGATGTAATCTCTAGCAATTTCCCATGAGCCTAAGCCAGTGGTCTGGCGATACGCAGTATCTTGTGCCCAAGGGATTTCTAGGTTTTCCATTGGTATCAGAGTGCCATCAGCGAAATATAGATCCTCCATTTCTTCTTCAAGGAGTTGAGGTTCAAGGAAAAGAAGTTGATCCTTAAACGCCCCCAAAGTATACTCATCCATCCGAATTTCTTTTTCTTTTGTAGCCATGTTTTTCTCCTAAAAGTCGGCTTGGACTAAAACAAGGTTCTGACCATTTACTGAAGTAGTAATGAAAGATCTGAACCGTCCTTTGGGGGAAATATCGATCGCACTGTTGGCATTTGTTTTTTGGACATAGCCTTGACTCCCCGACAGGACTGATAAATAAACGGAATCAGCATCAGGATTGATAGAAGTTTCTAAAGTGGGAACCCAAATACCAGGAAGGTTTGCACAACGTTGCAAAACATTCATCGCTAATCCGCCAGGCTCATAACCAACCAAAGCACCTTCACCAACCCGATCTTTTTGGCTATTGCGAGTAGCTATTGTGAATCCAGCAATATAATTGGCTGTATCACCTGCAATGGGAAGTCGGGCTGATTTGTTGCCACGTACAGAAGTACTACCACCTGCAATCCGAGTTACTCCCAATCCAAAGCCAATCAGCATAGGAGCCGAGGCAGGTGTGGTCGGTGTGGTCGGTACTGTCAATGGTGCTGCACCGCCACCACTAACAACTGGGAAGAAAGGTATATTTGTTTGACGATGAGTTAGGACAATAGTGCTGGTGTTATTGACTACTAACAGCAATCCAGTAAACATCATATTGTTCCGCGCAGAAGCATATAGACCTGCGGCTAGATCGGCGCGGGACGTACCAATGCTAGTAGTGAAGGAAGCCACAATCGGAGGATTTGGATGGTATCTATCGGTTACTGCAATGCTGTATAAAGTATTGTCAGCAGGAGTAGTGGGAGTTGTAATTGTCCAAGATTCGGCAACAAAGCCACCATCGTTAAGATAGGGTTCTCCTTGTCCGTCTCCTAATCCATCAACCATCCCTGCGATCGCTATGGAATAGCGATTGCGATAAGTTGTTTGTCCCATTTTTTATTTCCCCTTAGATAGAGCGAGAGGTCTTTTGTGGTTTTCTGAACGAGCATCCTTCCGAGGTTGCGAATTCCGACTAGATTCGTTTGCACTGTCGTTTCTAACTGTGTTAACAACTGATGCAAACTTTTGAGTATGTAAGGAATTTTGACCAATTGAATCGTAGTAAGAGTCAAACCGAGCAGTCACGTAATCATCCGACTTTTCCGAGAAGTCTGAATTTTTGTTCAGTACTGCGATCGCAGTACGAACAGTGGTCATAGCGTCCATTCGGTAAGTAATGCCAGCATCCTCAAGGCTGACACCATTTGCTTCAAGAAGTTCGCTAGTACGAGTGAATGCATCAAGACGAGAACCAATCTCATCTTCAATAAATTCCCCGATATGTTCTTGAACTTCAGGACGTTGCAAGAAAGCATTGATTGAAGCCGAGTCCATCTTTTTCTTTTTAGACTTTTTACCCTTCATGGGCTTATCTTTCGTAGATGACTCATCGTCATCCTCATCGTCATCCTCATCGTTATCGTCATCATCCTCGTCATCTGCCACCTTCTTGGCATCCGCACGAAGCTGATCTAACTCATCGCCAATCAAGACGATCGCTTCTTCAAAACCATCAGCACGCCCAACAGCAGCATCCAATAATTTATCTTTTTCAAGCAAAGAATTTGCAGCTTCTTGAAGACTAGCTGCCAATTCTGCCGAAGTTTTTTCTAACGTATCTAACCGAGCAAGCTTTTGAGCGAGAACTGCCGCAGCTCCAGCTTCAATTTCCCAGTCAACATTATCAATCCGTACCGTTTTGGTGGACATTATAGGTTTACCTTCCAATTTCTGAACAACGCTTACTCCCACTTCCTTAGTGCAAACAGAATCGGATCTTTCGACCCTCACATACTCTCCAACAGGCACATTAGCGCTGTCGAAATGGATTTTTACGCCTTTGCCACCTCTAGCAGAATCAGTCAGCGCAATATGATTTGGCTCAATTTCAGTTTGAACTGCGACAAAATCTCCTCGGTAGGTGATGTTATCGATAGAGTCATACCAAACTCCATTAGGTGTTTCGACAATTTTGGCTTTATAACCTAGACTTAATCCACTTTTTTCACCATTTTTTGCCCTAGCAGCTACGTCAAGGTCTTTCAATCGCAATACACTATTGACTACCCCTTCAGAGTCTTGATAGCTTCCTTTTTCTGCCAACTCACCAACTGAGGATTCTCTGTTAGTAAGTAGCGCTCTAGGATGCTCGACGGTGGCAGGTAATCCTTGTAAAGAACTTAAAAAAGACTCATCACGATTTGCTGAAGCTGGACGGAGTTCATTAACTCTTTTGCCTTCTGCCGTGAAGTAAGTTAGTAACCCATCTCTCGCGATAGTGCTAAAAGCATAGACTCCATCCTCGCGCTCCTCAGTGCGAGTAAAAAAATTGGATATATCGTCAAAGCGAAAAGCCATTTGCTTTCGAGGAAACATTAATGCAAACTTTCGCTTATCCTCGATATGTTTTTACGACGTTCGCGAAATTGGCGATCAAATACGCTATAACATATCGATTTCATGTCAAAATCGAATCACTACCACGATTTATAACGATGCCAAAATACCTACGTCAACGTATAGCCAGAAAGATCGCAGACACTCGATCGGATGTTGGCATGTCTCAGGCAGATCTTGAAGAAGAAATATCTAAGGTCGTAAATAGGCTGGGAGCATTAAAAATCCTTAGAGATTTTGTAGCAAAAAATATTGCCTATTACAGAATTAAGGCTGGGCATACTTTAACCACGCTTCCATCAAGCATTGAAGAAGTGGAAAACAAATTAAGAAAGCTTGGTTATAACTCAGGGGCAGCTTTAGATAAGTCTAAACTCTCAAAAATTGAGCAACTCGATGGTAGGACATGCCCAGCCGAAGAGTTATTTGTGATTGCAAGTGCGCTTAAACGAACAATTCAATCATTTTTTCCGCTAGAGGCAATTTATTTAACCGAGTCCGGGGTAAATCCTTTAGAAGAAAACTATATCCTAATCGACAACTATGGTGGGATTGGTGAGTATAAACATAAAGCAGATCCAAATAAAATTGCTGTAGTATTTGTGGCTGAAGGAATGCGTATCCCATCCAATGAGGTTTCGGCGCTATGAAAAGAAGATTTCATCTAATTCGCAAGAAACTACCTGATGGTGGCTACTTAACAACAATTCCTGAATTACCCGGATGCCTTATTTTTGCGCGATCGCTGACTCAAGAGGAAAAAGGTTTAACACAGGCGATCGCCGCATATCTTGCACTTGCGAAGAAAACAGGCATACAATTACCTAAAGAAGAGATTTATACCATGTCTTTAATCACCATTGACGTAAATGACTAATCAGACCACTTTATTCGATCCAGCCCAATATGCGGAGGTTGCAACGGAGCCTATTCGGGAGATACCACTCAAAGAAATCGAACCCGATCCAATTAATCCAGCGCAACACAGCGAAAAATACTCGCAACTTATCGGTATGGACATTAATGTGGAGGAGGAGGAGGTCGAAAGACTGGTTGCCAAGATCCGCACGAATGGATACGACACCAGCGCACCCATCGTCGTTCGTCCAATGCCTAACGGGAAATTTAGGCTAGTACGTGGGCATCACACATTTGTCGCTTTGTGGGTGCTGGAAAAAGAATATGCTCCTTGTATTGTTCGTGAGATGACCGATATTCAGGCAGAGGTCTGTCTTCTTACGTTGCAGGGGCGAAAAGTGCCTGATTGGTATGCTCTCAAGGTGGTGTGCCACCTGTTAGATAAAACCCAAGATCTTCATACTGTAGCTTTATGGACATCGATCGAAGCCTCAACTATAACCATTTGGCGCATTTCATACAAATTCATTAATAAGCTTGTTGCTGAGATGAATGATGTATATCCCTCATTCCAAAAAGCGATCAAGGTCAAGGACGATTCGCAAAGTAAAGACCAACGATTTTCAATTTATGAAGCCCGCGAAATTGGGCAACTCCCGGATGACGATCAGATCTGGTTTGCAAGGATGCGGTTAAGCGATCCCATGCTTCAAGCAAAGCAGGTGAAATTAATCCGATTGCTAAAAGAGACGAGAAAGAAGATCGAATCGAGTAGATGGAAAGCTTGGTTAGTATGGGAAAAAGTTCGCACCGAAATCTATAAACAGTTCAGCGCTAGTATTCGAGAACAGTCTGAGCT
Organism: Pseudanabaena sp. 'Roaring Creek'; assembly: GCF_001402795.1. Taxonomy (GTDB): domain Bacteria; phylum Cyanobacteriota; class Cyanobacteriia; order Pseudanabaenales; family Pseudanabaenaceae; genus Pseudanabaena. Next base: position 22,552 of record NZ_LIRE01000676.1, on the reverse strand, counting down.
AGCTGAGTTGATACCTTCATTGTTACAATCGGCAGAGGATCACTACAACGATAATAGATTGCCCTTATCCACTGACTATTATGAGGTCGGTAAAGGGGCAAAACGGAAAACAGGATTTCCAAAAGAAGAATTCCTTAAAGAATTGATTCGTATTTCATCTCAAAATGAGTGTTGGTTTGAAATTCATATCGATATTGCTTTCAAAGCAATTACCAATTTTTATAAAGATATTGAAGAAAAATATTTTGATTATCTTCAAAGGCAAGCGGCTGAAAATATCTCTAAAGGGCAAAAAATTCTAGCAGTAAACCCACAGGCTGATGCTGACCCAATGCTTAACTTAGTGGTGCATCCAATATCAGGACAAATTGGATTTGCTGAAGAATCTACCCACAAAGTTGACATCGAGAAGCGTAAAAGGATTTTTGAAGAATATACACCAAGAGGCTTTAATGAAACCCTAACAAGCTATTCACAATCCACTAATGTCACTTATCCTGTGATAATCACCCGTATCACGATGGAAGATACAGTTATTGACGAGTTTTTTGAACATTGCGATCGCCTACGAGACATGCTAGATGAAGATGGCATTGTAGTAATTCTCTGCCCATCGGACTTGTCATACGCCATTATCGAAGAACTTGAGAACAATGTCAGCAACATGCAAAAGCTGTATCTCAGATCGATTGATAATAAACCAGTCAGCAAATATTCAAAACCAATTGTCACGATTACCACATCAACGATAATCTCACCATTTATCAGGACACAGGAATGCTTTCATTTGCTAGTATTTACCGGTAGAAGCGATACAATCATGCGGGAATATGGGCTAAAAGTTTCGGAACGTGGAGACATTATTCATCCAAGCCTAGTAAATATATTTTGCGATCCTTCAGATACCTTTCTCGATCCTTTTTGCACCAATGGGTTACTGCCCTACGCTGCAAAGTCTTGTGGTGTGAAATGCGACTATATCGTTTCAAACGAGCAAATGTTTGCCAGGATTCAAAAAGTAGCAAATAGCGCAACCTTACCTAGCCATTTATTCTCAAATTGCTGATCTTAGTCCCTCAACCCCGAACCCATCCGAGTTAAGAGTTGATTGCATTCTGAATATAAGCATTTGCCGCAAGCATTATTTCAGTCTCATCATCCTTGGATACCCCAAGAAATACCCTCTTCTTCTGACCGTTTGTTCCAAGCTGAAAATCAACAAGATAGCCAACATTTGTCCCGATTACAACCTTGTCTTTGTTGACTTGGTAATGGATTGATGCACGACCCCTCCCAGTGTCTTGCATAATTTTGTCGATTCGACCCTTTGCTATTTTCTGGGCGCGAGTATATGCTGAATCCTCAGCCCAGCGAATGCCATTAGGATCTACTTCGTTTCCCCATCGTAAGTCGGTTCCTAACAGGACTATCTGACCTATTTCGTCCATTAAATCTGATGGATCGGCAACACTGTCGGCGATCTCCTTCAGTTTCTCTTGAATAGCGCGATCTATAAATTCGATTGAGATTGTTGTTAGGTCAGCCATTATATTTTCACCTTTAGTTCTCTTGCTACCTGCGATCGCAGGTCCGGGGAAAGCCTTGCTAATCCAGGCTTTAAAATCTGTTCCCTCGTCTTATTGTCTGATTTGCGGCGAAAGGGTGGATCGACAATTAATCTAATATCGGGTGGGGTAGTTAGTATTTCGATCCCGTTTCGTTTGCAATAATCCTCCGTAGCGCAAAATGCAGAACACCTACAACCATATCCACAGGGGAAAGAAATTGACTCCCAGAATGGGTGATCTGCTGGAATACCTTTATTATTGAGCTTTTGATGCTCAAGTCTAGGAGCGATTGGACTATCTCTCCACCTCCAAATCCAGATCGGACGGGCTTTTCGCATTGCTGGGCTAGTCATCTGAGACTTTCTACCATCCCAGTTAATCTTGTTAATATTCATCGTGAATATCGTTTTTACATGTGTACCAGTAAGACTCCACCCAGAATTCATGATCGCCTTTTGCAAGTTCTCGGCAAAATCACTAGCTGATTCGCCATTCTCAAGCGATCGCAATAGCAATTTCTTGGTAGTTTCTAGCAAGTCTGCCCGCATTAATCCCGAAACCATAAATGCATAGTCATGGAGTCGAGCATCCAAACCTTTGAAATCAATAGGTAGAGATATTCGACTTTTTAATAGGTCTATGGCTAACAATGGTGGCAGTTTAAGGTAATCGGGAATCAAGCTGCAACCCTCCGAAGAAATTGCTGTTTAGCTCTCTCTCTGGCGAGGGAATAGATATCGCGATCAATAAACGAGTCTTTAATAGTTTTTTTGACTTCCCTATCTGCTTTAGATTTCCTCTGTTTCTTTACGGGTGGGTTCGGGGTTGAGGGGGCATCTCGCTCGGCTCTTGCTGATGGGTTCGGGGTTGAGGGACTAGCTTGCTCGATTTTAGGCAGTTTCTTCTTGCCTGTAAGCCTTGAGTGCATATCCTCGTAAAACATATTGGCTTCAGGATGCTTGATGGATGAGTTCAACTTTGCGATCGCCTTGGTCACTATATCTTTCTGTTCTTGCGTTGAATGTTTATTAAATGTTGCGATTGTTTTAGGTTGATTATCTAAGAGGTGCAGATAATCATGAGCATCACCTTTCAAGACATGCTCAAGAATATTGTCTGTAACTGCTTTTATTCGGTTTTTTGCAGCCTCAACACGCTCTAATGCATCAGATGCTTTTTGACTCGATATCTCAGAAGGATCTTTAGTGGGTTTCGTAGCAGTTGATTTTTCAATGGGAACTGTTTGTTCCTTGCCGTCAGGATTTGTAACTTTAAGGATTCCACTATCAGGCTTGGTTGCTGGTTTCACCTCGGCAACACTGGGTTTAGGTTTACTCACAGTATTAACCTGCGTCGTTGAGGGTTCAGGGCTTTTCTGAGGATTGTTTTTACTCCTTCGCATAGGTGGAATATCAGTAGAACCATCAATTAGATGAAAATCATGGAAGTCTTTAATAAATTCCTTTCCAACAGGATCGGTCATCTGCTTATAAGCACCTTTTATTGCTTGAGATACTGTGGGCTTTTCCTGCACTGGTGTACGTTTCAGAGCGTACCAGAATGGAGCATTATCCCCAATATTTGCCTCTTTCTCAATTTTTGCTGCCAACTTTGATGCTGGCATAGTACTTAATTGTTTGGTTAAAGCTGAAATGGGTCGGCTTTCAGTGCTTTTAGCAGGTGGACCAAGAGGATGACTGCCATCATCAGGAGTAGGAGTATATGGAACTCGTGAGGGTATCTTTAATGTTTGCGATCGCGCAAGCTTTGCCTCATTTATCCCAATCCCAATAGTCAAATTATCGCGATAAGAAGATAGATGAACCCTTTGTTCGTCATTCAATTCAGGATCGTTCAGTTTTTCGGTAATCGCCTCAGCCAGCTTGCGTGCTTTTGGTATTCTTTGGGCTAGCGTACCTACACCACTTGAAATCGCAGTAGCTTCTTGCGTCAGAGTTTCTACAGTTGTATACATTGGTATCCTAGCCATACCAATATTGTCCTTGCCAAACCCACGTTGACGACCGTTCTTCGCTTCAGTTTGAACTAATAATTCATGCCCGACGAGCATATGATTGTCTATCATGCTAGATAATTCATCATTCCCTTTGCTGCCCTTCGAGATTACTCCTTTGGTTGAAAGCATTTCCTTGATGCCAGTCAAGGATTTATAGCCATAAGTACCTGCAACATCCGCGATCGCGTTCGTTTGATACCCTGATTTGATTGCTTCCTCTGCCCTTTGTGTCGCTGCCTTCGGATTAGAAATGATAGTTGGTTTGGCAGAAATTACCCTTGTTTTTGGCTGAGTGGGTTCGGGATTGGAGGTCACAGTCTCAGTTGAAGGAGTAACAGAAGTTACAGGTATTAATGATGGCGACTGAGCCGTACCAGTAGGAGCCATGCCAACTTTCGCTAATGCTTCCTGAAAGCCTTTAGATTTAGCATTACTATTTGTTGGTATTAAAGATGGCGACCAAGGGGGTATGGGTGATGGATGAACGTATCCGCCAGTAGAAGTCACAGTAGGAGTAGTACTCTGCACATACTGAGGTTGTCCACGTTTTCGCCTTGCTGCCTGTGGGGAATCCATCGGCGGCACTGTTATTACTCCATTATTAACGGTTTCATCCTTAGAACCCATTCGCCTAAATCTTGGCGACAATAATGCTTGCTGCCTTGCTGCTGAATACGTAGCTGATGGCGTAGTAGTCGCTTTTGGGGTAGTTGGGGTTGCCGCAGTGTTTGTTGACTTGACTTCTTCCCCAGCAACAGGCGATCGCCCAGAATTAGCGATCGCACCAATCCCAGCCAATCCACCGACAGCTAAGCCACTGGTGATCGCAACTTTACCAAGAGTACTAAGACCACCGTTTTGAGATCTTTCCTCATGTCGATCCAATGCTTTTTCAAGTCGGCTAGGAGGTAAAGCATTTACGCCTTCACCTTCAACATGTTTCCTGTAGTAATGCCCCCCCTTGACGCGAGGATCTGCAACACAAACGAACCCAGCGCGAGATGGGCAATTATGGCGCAATTCATCCATGCGAATTTCAACCTCAAGCCTTGCCTCACAGTAAGCGGGAGACATAAATTCGGCAACAAGGGGATCGAGCATTGCGCCAATTAGGTAGGCATTATTTGATTGCATGTTCTTAGCTATAAATCTTTCTGGCTTCCAGGAATGCAATGGTATATTCAGGGGATTTTGTAGAGTCAAGTTTGAGCAACTTTTTTGGCTGTGCTAATTTCTTGCCCTTACCACCACAACCGCAATCAGATTTTGAGCGCTTATTTTTTTTGCAATCGTCACAACCACAAAGTTGAGCGCCATTTTTCATAATTCTCCTTAGACAAAGTTTGCTTTCAGGATATTGCGATCGCCTATTTAGCGATTGGATGTGGCTTAATTGGCGATCGATTAAGAATGATCGGGATATCACTTTCAAAATATCATGAAATTAGGAAAGCTCAGGAAAGTTGATGATGGATATTTAGTTTATTGCCCAGGATGCAAAACGCACCATTTGCTTGATAGCCGATGGTCATTAACAGGGGACAAGGATAATCCAACCTTCCGTCCGTCAATACTTGTCAATGCTGAGAAGTTGGATACATGTCATTCATTTATAACCAATGGGCAATGGCAGTTTCTAAATGATTGCAGTCATGAGTTAGCTGGGAAAATCGTCGATTTAGAGAGCGTTTAATGTCCACAGTCACGCAGGTTCTTACATCATATCCTTCGTTGCCATATTCATTGCAGGTCGGAAGCCTTCGTTGGACAGATAAGATCGAAGACTACCCAACTGGGGAAATTGTCTATAAAAGCTGTACTTATGCGATCGCCCAAACAATTGCTAATGCTTACCCCGATTTAACACAAATTAGTATTGAAGGATTAGGATTTGTAGTTGCTGCCGCTGGCGTATCGATACATAGATCTCGCTACGGTCGGGGTGATATCGATGTCTATGATGTATCAGTACAACTAGAATCCAAGTGGAAAGCGTTGTGCCAAAGAAAGGTAAACCTGAACCCGTTCTTACAAAGAGATAACTTTTCTCGATTCAAATTTGCTTCAGGATTAAACGTAGCTGCGATCGCAGCATATTTAGGTGTTTCATATAGTGGACCAGGAATATTTTATAGTCCTACCCAGTCAGAGACGACTTTTGAAGAAATATTAAAAACGAATTGCCGAAGAATTGGATGCTTTGTGCGCTTTTCAGATGTTGACTCAGTAAAACTGATTCCTATTGATGGAGTTGGTAGCTACTACATGCCAGATTCAGTCGTCATAGATTCGGGAACGAAAAAACGCAATCCGATATTACCAATTATCGACAGAGTTGCGATTACTGGTGAGTTTTCAAGAGATCCATTCGATCAAGTTGATGCTTTGCTGCTACCGATTCAGCCAGTTTTGCAAACATCTGAACAGGGTAAAGAGGCTAGTACTTTATCCCCCCAAGAAGCATCGGGAGTGCTTAAATCGCTAGATTCAAACTTTGATGTATCTGGTCCAAAGAAAATCTATACGAAAACTCAATTGGTCGATAATGTCGTGATTCAAGAAACGACTAAGATATATGGCTACATGTATCGCGGTATTGATATTGCCCAAGGATCTGGGACATCATTCAGGTTAGAAGGATCTCCAAGCCTCTTTTGGCAACAAATAGAGGAGCAAGTTGTCACTTATACCTACAAATCGATATTTTCTGTTTTTTCCGTGAGCGCAGTTAATCAAGGAAAACAGGTAAGACTGTTTGCTAATCCCGATTCTGTAAATGTAATCTCAGTAAACGGGAACCAAATAGTACTTAATAACGCGAAGTATATGATTGGAACTACAACCACAGGTTGGAAGTATGTACGATTCCAAAAAGAATCGACTAAATTAGAATCAATATATGCTAGTCCTCCTGCCGTATCAAATGCCACGTACTTGACATCTAAGTACACTGCCGAACTTTGTGATTTTCAAAAGATTCCGATAAGTGGCACTTCGGGAGTAGAGACTGCACCATTAAGATCTATTTACGGGAAATCTACTCCAACCCCATTTACTATAGAGATCCAAAAATATACAGACCTTTCCCCCGACACAGTTGTTCGGGGTAATATTCCAGTACAGTACAAGACTCAGAACGGCATCCAAGTAATTGATGACGAGTATTATGTTGGGATCGTGACTGCTAACCCTACTGACTCTGAACCATTCTGGCTAAAGTCTGAATCTAGCTTTAAGTCAGCATTTGCCTACACAAAAAGCCCTGTATTCAATCCGTACCTCCCTGAGATTACTCGCAAAGTTGGAGATTATAGACCTGAATACCTATTTACTGGGGATGAGGCTTATACCAGCGTTATTAGGCAAGTATTTGTCGATGCTATCAATACAGGTATTACAAATAAATATTCTTCTGAACCTTTTGATTATGCCGAATTGTACGAAGAAATTTCATTGAATGATTCGGCTCAAGGGAGTAATTTTACAGAAGCTGCAAATGAAGCAACCAAATCAATTAAGAAAGGCAAACCACCAGTAGCTCAAGCCCAAATCAAAAAATGGGGAAATGCAAGAGAAGTTCAACTTGTCGCCAATCCTAATGCAGGAAGGAATTATACCTACAATAAGTATTATGCTTCTTCCGATTTGGTCGGAGCATACCCAGCTAATATCTTGCTTCGTTATACTGATAGCGATTTAATCGATCTTCCCTATGCGAAGACTCAGGCTGATGCAGTACTATTATTGGAAACCGATTTAAGGATGATTGGGATTAACGATGCAGTCGTATCTAAAAAAATAGCGTGGTACTATCCAACTATTCGCAGTGGCGATCGCGTTGGCTTCTCAGACGGGCAGTTGAGAGCTTCAACAGTTTCAAATAGCTTGGAATATCGTGGGCTACAAAATGGTAATCTGATGGTGATCTCAGAAGGAACTCAAGTTGACTGTGGTTTCGATCAAGCTAGAACAGTGACTCTTAAACAAGCAACTTTTGCCCGAAACCTAGATAGTAAAATTGCCCCCGACGTTCGGGTAACGACTTCTCAACAAACTTACGGTTCTTTTGTCTACAATACTTCTCAAAGGAGAAACTTCAATGCCCCTCAACAGTAGCGAGAGTGATGTAATAAAGAGGCTTAACGATATTGTTAAAGCTGCCACTCCAAGCATTACACGATCGCAGGATGGATTGTCTATTACCTTGAATGGGAAAACGTCTTTAATCGCCTTTGAGATCGAAGGTACAGCAGTTTCTACCTCAACCCTAACTCAGAAATGACACCTGAAGAACAGTTAACGAAACTTTTAAAGCAAAATCAAAATATAGTTTTTGGTAAAACTATTGGCACAGATCCAGATGGGAATTGCACCGTCCAGAGTGACGGTGGAATGATCCTAGCGAAATCGGGTGGGAGAATCTCTGCTGGTGATTGCGTTGCATTGAAAACTGATGATGGTCAATGGTATGCAGTCTCAGCGAGGCAGTCTGGAACTATAGAACAAAAGACCATATATAAGAGGAAAAGCGTTCCTATCTCGACTGCATCCACTTCTACCGTCATAATGCTTTTTAAGAAAATAATTGCGGCAGATCCCACAACTGTTCCCCCGACCCTTGCTTCGGCTACCCTTTATGTTGGTGGCGATCGCGATACACCAGAAGTTATCTACAATTTAGAATCTGGATTTACTTGGTTTGGCAATAATCCAAACATCAATAAGACTGGGAGTGGGCAAGATGATTGGATTGTAAGCTTTATATTAGTGTCTAGTAGCGATGATACCAGCTATAAATTTTGTGCGATCTTGAGTGGGCAATTATATGAACTCCCTTTAACGATACCTGTCTCTGAAGGATCGTATACATTTTCTGGACTAGGTAATTCTGCATTTCAGAATGGGTTTCTTACGACGATAGATGCAAGTAGTGTTGTAGATGTGACTCCTATACAACCCCCTTTGCCGGATACTCGACCAAAAATTTGTCATTCGTATAGTAGCGTCATACTCTATGTGATAACAGTTCCACCTTCTCCATATTATGGATCTACGGATTATGACGGTAATATTTATAATGGTGGTACTTATTATGCTGGATACAATAAGACAAGTAAAGGATTGATTCTGTACTCCATAGATCCGATAGGCAAATTGCCTGTCGGGGTTTTTTACCAATACTACGTTCCTTTTAATGCCGAGCGAGGCGACACAATTAAATTTATTGAATTTGGGTCAGGTATCGATAAGGTATATCTCCTTTGCTCAGTGCCTCCCGGTGTTACGACTCTCCAACCGGAAACCCCTTATCCAGTACCTGCTAGTCGAATTTTTTGGGGTGTTCCCTTCTCTTATGAACCAGGAATAGGCGTAAGTGTAGATATTATCGATTGCACGTTACCTACGCTCCCTGAACGTCCGAAGGTATATGAAGCTAAATTTCGATCGTTTTATATTGATGCATTGAATAATAAAATTGGATCTATAACGAAAAAGAGTCTAACCGTTTCAACAGATCAGAGTACGCCAACCTTTGATAGCTTGCAATTAAATTATGACGATTCAAATCAATTAACTGCGAGGATAGGTATCAAATCGGATCAATCCACCCTGATATTAGATAGTCCTCGATCGATAGGAAAGGATCTGCAAAATTCTCTTTTAAATTACTACGATTCAGCTACGTCTACAGCAAAAATTGCTTATCGAGAACGCAACACTCAACCAGTTTTTTTTAATCTTGATGCTTTTACAACTCCTACCGACGGATCGGATAGCGCACTATTCCCTGAAGGAGATTCAAGGAACGGACACAATATTTTTTCTTTCTATTCCCCCAATTTAATTGGAAACAACGTATTCTCGGTTACACCCCCGACAGATATATCCAGTAGCGCTAATCTTGATGTAGTAATTACATCAATAGGTGACACTATTTCATTTACTACTGCCCTTTACCCTTACACTGGCGTTAATAACAATACTGGTACTCTTATTGACGCAAGCGCCTATATTGAATAGCGATCGTGTACCCTCAACCCCGAACCCATTTGCGATCGCAATGTCACTTAAAGTTTAACCACCTTGACTAACTCCCCGCTCTGAAGAGACGGGGAGTCTTTCGGACAAGATTAGGCTTCGTTAACCAAATTCTAACCCTGCTTACGGTGGACAAACACCGTCTACCCAGTCTGCATAGATCTAAGTCTAAGTTTCTGGCTACCTTGCGTAGAATATTTGCAGCCCCATTGAGGTCAGCATTTATTAAACTTTTATCACTTGTACGATACAAGCCTCTCTTCGTTCTTCTACCAGATGCTTTCCACCCAACAGGCTTTTGACCATGTTCGGGCAGGGAGTCTCCATCTAGATAGGATGCCGCAGAGGTATTAGCTTCTTCACTTTGCACAAAATATATTCCGTAGATTAAGCAGAGTTGCTCAATCCGACCTTTTAGCCTTGCTAGGGGCATCTGGACGAATGATTGGTTATTGGTTTTACCCATATTCGATTCGGTTTTAATGCCATCATTCCAACCAACAACAATAGTACCAATGCCATGTTTCAGACAGTGATTGATTACTTTCCGTGCTGATTTGTTTACCATGTCGCGCATTTGATGGTTGCGTTTACGGGTAATGCCATCTAGAACTTTATCCCAGTAATCCTTAGCCTTGCCTTGCTTGTGGTTGGCTACTCGCTTATTGTAAAGCTGGTTCATTGCCTTAGCTTGGCGCGAATCGACTAGGAATGAGTTACCCAGAGTATCAACGCAAGCCATTAGATTTGTTGAGGTTCCCAAATCAATACTTAATGCTTGGTTTGGGTCTACATCTACCTGAACTTTCTCCATTGCATAGCTGCATTCTAGGTAAAATGAACCATTCTTGGACAAGATTGTAAACTCTTTAACCTTAGTAAAATCAAGGTTTTTAGGTAATGGCAGAAAGAATTCTTTAATTCCAAACCAACGCTTTACCTGTAAACCCAACGGGAATCGAACCATGCCATCTTTAAACGTGGGTTTTCCATCTCCCCTGTTTGGGAAAGCAACTTTAAACAGACCACCCGAATCGCGGTAATTTGGCACTTTTGGCATCTTCTCTAACTCGCCTCGATAGAACATTGCACGGAGTTCTTTAAAGGACTTAAAGGCTTCCGATACGCTCAACAAGGTTTGCTGTGCAGCTACAGACGGCATAGCTTGAGCGTGAATGTTCCCACCAACTTCGTAGATAGGATCGAACTTGGAGATGATGCGATTAGTCTTAAAGAAGATTTGTCGCGCCCAATAAATCCCGCAATTGTAGAGACTATTAGACTGTTCGCACAAATATGTAATAACTGCCAAAGTTTCCTTATCGCAGTCCAGTAAATTTTGCTGCACTCCCATCAGTTTCTTTAGTTTAGCCATTTAATCTCGCCATTGTTTAGTTTTGTGTTATCTATATCAAAGAGCCAAAAAGTTAAATGGCATTGATGTTGAGCCAAATCTGAACAGGTTCCCGATCGCCTAACACCAAAAAGACCTGATCGCAACAATTAAGAAGACCATCACCATTAGCAATAAGGAGATCGCACAGGATATGAAAAAGACCTTGGTAGGTCACATATACAAATAAAACGTCATCGACTAACTCTACTCAGCTAGCTCTTTGGTTTTGGATATGGAGTATCAATCAATGAGTTAGCGCAATCAGCTAAAGAGTCTCAACTCGAAAGTTAGCTTCTAGTGATCGCCCCTCTCCCATCGCTACAAAAAGCTATGTAATTTTGTTTCCAGTTTCCGTAACTAAAAAAATGATTAGTCCAAAAAGCTTAGATTTGTCTGCGTTGCCGATTTTGCCTCTAAAGGCAAAATCGGCAACGCAGACAATCAGCAATTTATTTTGCGATTGACTCACAAAGGAACATTCAATACATTGGGAGATCAGTAGACGTAAAGCAACGATGGTCAAACCATCATAAATTTGATGATTTGCAAGCGATAGGTAATGTAAGAATTGCTTATTTGTTTATGGAGGCTGATTTGCTACCTAGCGTTGAGATGGCGCTTATTGAGTGGTTCACTCCACCTCTAAACAATGTTGGCAAACATCAGGTTGAGGCAATCGATTCTATTTGCAAGATTGAAATCAGACTTAAAAACGTAAGAGAGTCCCGTGAGCTAAGTCAGTACGATTTGGCTAAGCTCGCTGGTATGTCGCCTCAAAATATTCAAAAGTTGGAGCAAGGTCGGGCTAAAGGTATTCAACTAGATACTTTAGACGCGCTTTGCCAAGCATTGAAATGTGAAGTAAACGATCTATTAGTCAGGGTTTCAAGCTAAACCAGCATGAAAATCAATCCGCAATCTTTAGATCAATAACCCCACGGAAACATGCTAACAGTCCATACCTATCGTAAATCGCTAATATAGCCACAAAGTAGATAACCCAGCGATCGCATTAATAAAATCGCTACATGAGATACCAATACCAGGGAACACCAAAAACACCACCAGCACCGCAACTAAGCTTAGGGACTGGGAGTTTGACCTCAGCATCGGCTGGGACTAAATATTTCTGGATGCAATACCGCAATCGTGCGGGATATAGCGCTGTAGGGACAGTTTCTTCTATTACCGTTGTTGCTGGGCAGTCGATTATAGTCACAATTCCCACTGGCGCACAACCTGCGGCTGTGGGTGGAATTTTTGGTGTAGATATTCAGGAATACGTTATCTTGATGTCAGCATCAAACGATATGACAACAGCGGTGACGATCGCAACTTTCCCCGGCTATCAAGCAAATGGAACCATCTACCCATTGCCCGCCGCAATTACGCTGAATCAAGACAGCCACTTACAAATCAACTCGCTTACTGTCGCGGATTCGAGCAGTTTGCCATCAAGTCCCATTCATGGGATGCGCCGAGCGATCGCCTCACCAAGTAGTTTTGTCGCCTATGATGCGGTATTCAGCCCGACAGGGTGGAAGCCTGCTTATCCTCAAGTCTATTCAACTTATGTTACCGATAGCACTTTGACGAATGGGGCGGACATTGCAGTTACAGATATCGTTGATACTTCTGTAATCCTGATACCAAGCTATGCGATCGATGGAACTTACAGCCAGAGTGTGGGATTTTGGCTATATAACAACGACACCAATATCGTTCCCCAAGGAACACAGATTGGATTAACCTTCGACATGGATAATGTTGACATATCTAGCCAGTTTGTGGGGCTTGCGGCAATCACTTTTCAAGGATTTGTCACGGTAGCGACGGGAGTACTTGATACTTCATCAATGATTGTAAATACGACAGTCCCCTATTCAGGTTCGCAAACTGGGATGGTGCTGCAAAAGGATTTACCAGTTGGAAGTGCAATCCTGTTGCAAGTACAGTTAAATTGTAGAGCATTTCAATTAGAAAATCGCCCAGTGCAAGGGTCTGTGCTTAGGGCTACTCCATATATCTACTCGGAGTTTGCCCGATTTGATGCCAATGGTGCGATTAATGGCAGTTTGATAACAGGTGAATTTGACCGTAGGCACATCGTTCCAGCTTCAGGAGGTAACGCTGCAAAAGGTTTGCAGGGTTCTGGAAGTATCGCGATCGCGGGAGTTGGCGCATATACTTTTACGGGTGTTCCCGAATCCCCTGTTATCGGGTTAGAACCAAATACCGCAAGCCAAAAAGTTTTTATTTCAATTAACGGCTCTCTCTATGTTGCAGACTCTACTGTTGCAGGAGCAAGGCAACGCGCATTAGTCGGGACGGTTAATGGAATTGGACATACTTTAGCTTGGTCAGGCAGCTATGCGCTTAGTTCGGCATTAGCGTTGCAATTTATAGCAAATTATCCAAATACAATTTCTATTAATTATCCAGATATTATTGCAGGGAGCAATCTTGGTGTTTTTAATGCCTCAGCTATTCGGATTTATGTGCGCCCTGTCGGTGGTGGCACTATTAATTACTTCGATACAATTGTACTCCCAGGGTCAGCGCAAACATTTACGATAGGACTCGTTAGCACTGGCAATACTATTAGCAGTCTTCCTACTAATCCTGACGATACTTTTGGCTTATACCGTGCTGCTGATGGCACTTACACTATCGCCCCAATAGGGGCAAGCAGTATATTCTCTACAGACAATTATGAAGTCGCGATCGCCTTTATTTTCACCGATCGCGTAACGAGTATCGATCACAGTACAGCTTCGGGCAATATTTACGAAGCTTCTGGGACATTGGCTGAACTATATCAATCAAGTGATTACTGGAAGTATGGCGTTGCAAATGCCGCAGTACTAAGGTCACTACCTTCTGGGTCTTATGTGAATTCCCACAGACGAGAGATCTCGGATATTGGTCTTGAAGTTGTATGGAATGCTCTGTCGTATAGCGCGGATGATGGTAACAGCTTCTTCAAGCCTACCGATCGGCTCACCAATCAACCCGGTCGATATGAAGCGATCGTTGCCCAGCTTAACAAGAATCAAACTTTTCGAGGTTCACAAGCAGTTCAAATTTCCGTGGCAACATTCGCCGCAACTACTACTATCGATCTAAATTTAGGCAATGCCGAGGTAACACTGACTGGCGATACCTTAATTTCATTCGCAAATTTAAAATCTGGTGGTTCTTGGATTATCTACCTTATTCAAGATTCAATCGGAGGGAGATCCGTAACTTGGGATGACGGTACGACTGGAACAGTGGACTGGGGTGCGTATGGGCGACCAGTTTTGTCTACTACCCCTACCAAAATGGATATCATTACTTTCGTCTGTCGTGGTGGAATTATGCACGGAAGCCCAGCAAGTCTTGGATATAGGAGTATATAAATGTTTCCTCAACTTGCTTTTGGGTACATAACTGGTCGTCCCATGTTACTTAAACCTGCGATCGCCAGCGCAAATTCGTCGGGTTATCCATCTCAATTAGTTCCGCAGATTGCCATATCGCAATCCACTTCTTCAGCCCTGATGTCAGGGGGGATAACTCCACCATCATCAGGGTTGCTCAATAAAACGCTTGCTTACTTCAAGTTTGACGACACTTCTAGCGCTTTGCACAGTCCAGATAGTACGGATAATTATTGGTTCTATTTCCCCTCGTACAGCGCGACCTACCCATCGGGCTTAATAGGCAACGCAGTCAATATCTCGGCTCTGGGCGGACAGATGAACAAATCAGGGCTTATCGCTCCACATTTAGAATCTGCAAAATTCGATCTTTGCGCGACTGGATTCTTAGGCATTGCAGTATGGGTGAAATTTAGCGCTCTTCCACTCGGTAATAGAAAAGTCTTTTACGAAGGACAGGGTGGTGGTAGTGGGTTTCCTCAATTTGAGATAAACTTCGATCCCTATTCTCCTATGTTAAAATTAACCGATTCTAGCGGTACGCACTACTCTTTAAGTGTTGATACCTCAACTCTTGGCGATGGATATATCATTCTAGGGAATTGGTATTTATTCAACATCGAACTAAATCCATTTTCGGGAGATTACTCTTTTCGTATAAGTGATTCAGCGATCGCTACCGACTCTGGCTTAACCTCTTATCGCAACTCTTACGGATATCCTTCAGGGACGCTCGATGAGGTCGATCTTAGGTTTCAGGGTTCTTACACCGGCGTAATTTTTGACGAGATGCTCTTCTACAACGCGCCACTCAGTCCCGACGACTGGACGCAAATCTACAACTCTGGAGCGGGTATTAGCTACCCTTTTAGTTAAAAATATGTTCGTTTTCTTAGTCGCATTAAAATCACCCGCCGCTTGTCATGACTGGTTGAAAGCATCCAGTCTTTTGAGAAAAACTCTGGATTCAATTCAAAATCAATCTAATAGCAGTTTCAGAACAATCGTCGTTTGTAATCAACAGCCAATTCTTGAGAGTATCAATATTGATTGGGTTCTAACTGATATAAAATCTCCCAACCTTCTGGCAAGCTTTCGGGAGAAAGAAAAAGATCGCGCCCAAAAGCTACAAATCGGGTTTGATTATGCAAAACGATACGACCCTAGCTATTTAATGCCTATCGATGCTGATGATTTCGTTAGTAATAATATCGTTGAATACGTTCTTGCAAATCCACCTGTTACCGAGGGGTATTATTTAGAAGCAGGATTTATTAACGAACAGAAAGGTAATCTAATCTTTATCGATAAAGGATTTAAAGAATATTGTGGATCTTCTCTGATTGTTAAATCAAGTGCTTTCCCGAATTATTTGCAATCGGATACCTATATGCATAATTCGGTCAAAAATCTGACTAAGCTACCCTTTGCAGGTGCAATCTACAACAGGCTTAACGGGGAAAATTTTGCCGCGACTGAACCATTAAAACAAGCTATGGGAGTATCAGACCCTAAGTTCGTAAACATGACCGTTACTTCCGATATTGTAAATACTTTCAAATTCATCTAAAAATATGACTTTTACATCCTCGTATCTTCAATCAATCCAATTAGGCTACATTCTTGGTAATGCTTACCCATCTCCCCCGACCCTATGGTGGGGATTCCATACTTCAGGTGTAGACGTAACTGGTAGTAACGAGATTACTCCTACTCTTGTCTCTGGCAGGATATCAGCTTCCAGTTTTTCAACCCCTACAACTGTCGGATCGAATGTTCAAGCAAGCAATTCCTTGCTATTGGACTGGGGAAATGCCTTAATAGGGGGATCTGTAGCCTTTCTTGGATTGTGGGACTCACAAGTAGGCGGCAACTTCCTAATGCCTGTGCCGTTGCAAGACTCGACAGGTGCAGCATTGCCATTGACGTTCAACACTGGCGATCCTGTTACGATCGCAGCTAGTGCCATAACATTATCGCTCGATATTATATCTTGGTCAGTTTGGGAGAGGACTAATCAGCTTAATTGGCTATTGGGAACTGCTCACCCAGACTCATTTACAAATCTCTACGTTGGATTGAGCAATAGCCTTGATCCAACTGGCGCAGGGACAGAAGTAACTTCTTTAATTGCTACTACAAGATTAGCGATCTCCCCTGCGGGATGGACACCAGTGACATCAGTTGGAAGCACAAAAGAAATATCTAATGCTTTAATCCTTCCTTTTGGTAATAGCCTCGGCGCTACTCCTGATATCAATAATGTAGGTGTTTGGACTGCTGCTGTTGGTGGAAATCTAATTGTTTGCCCATTATTGACCTTACCGTACCCAGTAAATATTGGTAAGAAAATATATATTCCCATCGGTGGTTTGCGATTGGTCGCAGGTTAGCTGCCCTCGGAAGAAATCTCGTCTACACCTCCCAAATAAGAGATTGCAAACCAATCAGCCAAACTATCTGTAAATGATTTCCCTAGATAATCTGGGCTACTGTAAATTGTGTCAATGCGATCGCCAATTTCTTGCAATCCTAAGCCTTCTTCTTGCCATTGCTTGACCTTTTTAGAAATCTCTTCGGTGAATGCAGTAACATGCTTGCCTAAGTCATCTATAGCTGCACCCACAACCATATCTCTAGGGTCTGCCTCAGCATCAATCCGATAGGGTTTGCAGATTAACCGTACAGAATCCTCAAATGATTCTGGCGTAATTGCGTCGGCGCGATAGCCCAATCCTTCAAGTAAAGATTCTTCAAAATTATCGTTATGTACCCTCAACCCCGAACCCATTTCTATTACATTTTTTAATTCGGCAATCGGATCGGCGATCGCACCAAGGTTGTATCCAAGTTCCGTCAGTATCTCTTGAGCAAACAATAATCGCATAACCACTCCTAAGTAAAAGGGGAAGTAGATATATCTACTTCCCCTCGAATACAATTCTCAAAAACATTCAAATATAAATCCCTAAAGTTCTTGTCATTACATGGCGATATCCCCACTTGGTGTAGATGGTAAAGTTATAGGTATCTTCCAATTAAGCTACTTACTCTTATGGATAGATTCTAACTTGAATTTGGCAAAGATAGAAATAAACATTTGTCAGAATCGTATCCTGCTAGATCTACTTCTGACATATCCCTTCGGCGATCGCTTTCATTTTAATTGTTGTAAAAGAATTAAAAAATGGCACGGAATCAATACATTGCTGTTATATTTAGTTAAGACTTTTCAGGATTGTTATGACAGATTGCGAGTTACGAGATTGGGCGATCACGGAGCAAATTAAGCACTTACAGTCAGCGATGAAAGAATCAATCATGTTCAGGATTAATGGTTCTGTCATCGCTAAAGAAAGACCGAGAATGAATACTGAAACGGGTACTGTATATATGCCCTCGGATTATATGGATTGGAAGTCTAAAGTTGCTGGGTTATTGTCTTGCATCAAGTTGGAATATCCAAAATACAATTTCCCTTTAGTTCAAGCCAACATTATGTATATCTTCGACGGTAAGCATAATCGAAAGCAGGACGGTGATAATGCTGGTGGTTCTTGTGCAGATGCTTTAGTAGATGCAAATATACTAAGAGGAGATCATTTTATGGTCGTGCCAGAACAATGCATGTTCCTAAATCACTCAGATAAGCGATCGCCTAGTACGCTAATAGTTCTGTACTAGACCACCAGCTCACCCGATTTACAATTCCAAGTTAATCCATGCGTCGGGCAAGTTACGCAGCCATCATGAATAGGAATGCTATGCAGCAGTGTCCCTCGATGTGGGCAGATATTATCTTTCATAACAAGTCTTTTGGTAGAATCTAAATCGATTAGCTTCTGAATACGACTGTATCTAGCATCAGGATCAAAGCACTTTTTCTTTTTCCAGTGAATTGTAATATCGAAAGGAATATCCGAATGAGGTTTCCTAGTAATCTCATTTAGTACTGAGTTGTTACGAATTTTTATGAGTGGATTTATAAACCGAAAATCGTAATGATAATGACCTTCTTTTAGCCCAATATCTGCATCATTATGCCAAGGTAATAGCACAGGGCAATACTCCCCTTTTTTGAATCCCTCGAACTTGCGATCGCCTATCAAAATGCAAGGTACTAAATAAAATGCATTTACAATCGGAGGTTCATTCAACTCAGTGATTTTTTGCATCTTTTTGATTTAATAATTTTGTTAGACAAAAGAAAGCGATCGTAATTGCGATCGCTTTCTTTTGTGGTAAAAAAGGGCTAAGCCCGAAGGCGGAGGGCAGATTTGAACTGCCGAACTTCAGATTATGAGACTGACGAGGTAACCAAGCTCCTCCACTCCGCAGATATGATATTACCACGTTATTGATATTTTTAAATATCTCTATAGTGACCAAGTTTAGGAAGCTTTTCTGGGATAAGCAGATAGTGCGGTATGCGATTTTCATGCTCGATCTTGATGCAGCCAATATCTCTTAGTCGAAAAGTTGCTTCTATGATAGATTTCCGAGAAAATCCCGATTCTCTTTGAAGCTCATTAATATCCTGCAAGAAGTTGGACAATTTTTTGCTGCCTGTGTTTTTGTCGGCTTTCTCGACATGGAGAAAGCCACATCGCAAATTTCAAGCAAGCCCCTAAATTTTTGGTTTTTTTGGCAAGCTGGTAAACTGCAAGCCTTAGCCTTGGTTCTTCAATTTCTTGATAAGGCTTGATTTCAGATAACCTTTTTGGCATTTTTGACGTGGTAGATAAAATCATAATTTCCTGCCCTATTTGGCGGTAAACCCTAAAGTGTCTGGAATTGGCTTAAACTTTGTTTCTGAGTAACTGACAACAAACTTAGTCTCAATGATTAGAGTATTTAGCTGATTTAGCATTGCTGAAATATTGGCGGGCAAGATTTCAGATAGATCGTCAACATTGTCAGGCAGTTGTATGTCTTCCGAAAAATCCAAGGTCGGGAGGTATTCAGGTATTGATAGGTAAAGGCAATCAAAATCACAAATACCTTCAGCCGTAAGCTTAGCTTTATCCCATTCTTCCTTTAATTCAGCAAGTTCGGGCTGACTCTCTTGAACATGCTGTTCGTTCCACTCATAGACTTCATGGATGTCCTGATACCATTTCCCATATCGCTCAGAGTACAAGGGAAAATTATTCCATTCTTTCGATCCTGCTTGCTCGTATCTTCTGTTTAGATATCCCATTTTTTTGCTTTATTGTTTGGTTGAGTCAAAATTAATTATTCGATCTGGATTACAACCCCAAGACAGAATGGATATTTACCTCAATTGAGGACGCATCTCAATATCATTTTCTAGCGCAATCTTGATTTGATTGGCAGAAAACACAACCTTGATAGGAATGTCAAGTCGTTCATCACCTCCACCGTTTTGATTAAACTCATCAATCCGATAAACGGTTAAATTGGGTTCAAGATGCAATAACCAATAGATAACCTCGATGTCATAAGTTTCAGGAGGTAAAGCTCCTTTGAGAATATCTTCGGCAATTTGCTTTGCTGGGGATGAGAGGAGTTTGATTTCCATAGGTTATTTAATATTTACTATTCAATCTGGATTACAGCCCCAAGACAGAATGGATATTTACCCTCATAGATGGTAAAAGGAAAGCTTTCAACACCGCTTACATTAATGCGCCAATAACCATCAAAATCTTCAGGGTCATCGATCGCATCAATCGCAATATCAGGCTCAATGTTAAAGCCATACTTAGCCAAGATCGACTTGTCCTCTTGGAGTTCGGACTTATCAAAAAATTTGCCATTAACACGAACGATCGATAGGCTGTCAACTCGCTCCTTTACACCGTGAACGACAAGAGTATCGTCGCTATACCCAAAAGCAACTATTAAATTGTTTTCAATTACACCTTCAATTTCTTCGGCGGTAATCTCTTCACCTATTTCTCGTCCATTCAAAATGGATGCAAGTTCTTTTGCTTTCATACGTCTATTCCTACTATTTTTTAATCGTTCGTAACCAGTCATTGGGCGATCGCCTTTACACTGTCCACCACGCTTACGCTTACCTTCACTGGAATATTTACCACAGTTAGAGCAGACGTACCGTTGGATATTGTGCGATCGCCCATTTTTGACAAGTTTTCCTTGACATTTTCGACAGGTTTGAATTAATCCAAATCTATCCATTGCGTCCTGTACTTGAATTTAGCACCAGCTTTCTTTGCCGCTTCAAGATCTTCTTGGCGATCTCCAACCATGAGAAATTCAATACCGCGACTGGCTATCTCTTGAGCTGTCAGATATTCTCCACAGGAATCAAAAAGGGCTTCTTGAAGCATTCCGCCATTGGGTTTTCGATATAAACCTCTTGTAACAGGAGATACTTCTCCTACCTCTGCTGTTGCCGATTTTCCCACTGCATAGCATTCCTGTCCAGCCATATCTGGGCAGAAATAACCTTTTTGAATTCCAGTCAGTTCCATAGCAAATCTCATTTCCGAAATTGCCATGTCAATAGTCTTGTACTGAAATCTAGCGATCGCGTCCAGAGGCAGGAAAATAATATCTTTTGGCTGTGGATTTGTATAGATCGCAACCTTGCCATGCAAAATCGCAACCTGTTCAACTTTTAAAGGGGTGTCACGATCCAAATAGTATGCCCCTACTGGCAGAGCATTTGGATGACAGGTTCTTATCTCACATCCACCTTGATTACTTGCGATCGAAATAGACCAACCATTGTCAACATACTGTCGAAGCGCCTTAGATACACCATCAATCAATACCTGATCGTCAGGTGCTTGAACAAACGTTTCCCCAGATTTTGGGAGAACTAATGTATTGTCTTTGTCCACAACAAGGCATTTAATTTCCTGCGGCATATCATCAATATGTTATCAACACGTTAATGATATCACGAATTACTGATTCCATGAAATGCCCCTCAACCCCGAACCCATTCGAGATGCGATCATACTATTTTGTTGATAGTTATTTCTTAACGAAGAACTTCCCTTCTTCGTTAAGAAAATTTAAGGTTCAATACGTGCAAGCTCATTAAAGCAAAGAGATGGAGAAGGATAATCAATACGATTATTGATGATAGTACCTACGATCAAGCCAATTGTAAAGTTAGTTAAGGGTGTATCAATCATGAGTTCTTTTAGGGAAATTGTAAAACTTTTAATTGCTAAAGTCGTTGAGTCAGAAGAAGGAATAACAATTACAAGATAAGCTTTATCAAGTTGAGAGGATTGGATATAACTCACAATCTGATTTAACGAATTTCTCATTCCCAATCGAGAAAGTCTAAATTTGTGTGAGTTTTTCACTTCATATCCGACCTTCAATTGATTATCTAATGAATCTAATGTTGTTAAGCAAATAATATCTATTCCTGTTTCCTGCACAATAATTTCTTCAAAAGAATAATTATCAACAAGCCATTCTGAAACTAAAAGATTGACTTTACGTGAACTTAACATTCTTAATATATCAGTTTTATTTTCTTCGGCTTCTTGTTCTCGCGCAAGTTCTATAAACTCTTCAACCTGTCCAATTGATTCTTCTTTAACATCAACTTCTGGTATATATTGTTTAGCAAATTTCAAAAATCGATCAGAAGAATACATATAAAAACATTTAATACCAAACTTAAAAATCTCTTCTGTTAATTGAGGACATGCGCTTAATGTTTTTCCATCCTCTTCTCGCCACCAGTCTTCCTTATCATCATCAGTAACAAAAATTATATATTTCCACTGTTCTTCTTCTACCTTTTTAAGAATTTCTTTCCAGACAATTAAATCACCATATTCACGTTTAAAAATCAACCCATTACATAAATAAGGACTTTTCTTTTTTTCTGCTGTATTGTCCTTAAATCCCGGAGGATAAAAATTTGAATATCTTTCTTTGCCTTCTTCATATATAGAATCTAACTCAGATTTGCTTGGAGGAGAACCAATTTTATTGTAAAATAATTGATCAATTTGTTCTCTTATAAAGTCATTCCCACTAATATTCAATTGCTCTTCTTCAGAATCTTTCAAGCCATCTAAAAATGATTTAAACCTAGCATCAATCTGTTTATATAATTCATTATAATCAATTGAAGGATATTGTTTTAGTT